>JAYGDO010000329.1:0-11294 GCA_046582885.1 Pirellulales bacterium
CGGCGAAAGCAGAAAAAACCCTGGCAGCCGCGCTGAAATTGAATCCGGTCGCCGAGACGACGCTCGGCCGGCTAGCCGCCGTGCGCGGCTGCGTGGACGGACTGGACAGACCCGTTCCAGGTTCGCGGATCGGCGCCTTGATCGATGACGTGATCGGTCGCAACCCGCACGCGGGCGGTTTTTTTGAAGCGCTCGCCGACAGCCTCGACGCGTTGCGGCGTTATCCACAAGCGGCATATTACTACCGTGAAGCGATTCGCGTTATGCCCAAGTTGACCGCCGCATATGGCAATCTCGGTATGGTTCAGATGCGGCTCGGCAAAGAAAAAGAGGCCCGCGCACAACTCGAAAAGGCATTCGAGGTTGATTTCGGCAATGTTCGGATCAAGAACAGCCTCGAAGTACTCGAGGTGCTTGATTCCTATGAAACGCTGGAAACCGAACATTTTCTTGTGCGGTTCGATCCAAAGCACGACAAGATCCAGGCCCGCTATATCGCCAGCTATCTCGAAGAAGTCTATCCGGCGGTCTGCGAGCAGCTCGGCTACTACCCAAAAGAGAAATCGCTATTTGAAGTGTTCAACAAGGCCAGGAATACCGGCGGCCACGGCTGGTTCAGCGCCCGCATGGTAGGACTACCCCACATACACACGATCGGTGCATGCGCAGGCAAGATGGTCGCGATGGTTTCACCGAGTGCCATGGACCAAAAATTCAACTGGGCACGCGTTGTCAAGCACGAGTTCGTCCATGTCGTGAATCTGCAGCAGACGAATTTCACGATTCCGCATTGGTTTACCGAAGCACTGGCGGTTTATAACGAAGGCTACCCGCGGCCGCAAAGCTGGAACCAGATGCTCACGCGGCGCGTACCGGTCGGAAAGAGTTTTAATCTCGACACGATCAATCTTGGTTTTATCCGCCCGTCGAGCAGTGAAGATTGGCAGATGGCGTACTGTCAAGCCGAACTTTACGCCCAATACATGCTAGAGCAATTCGGCGAGGATGCGTTGGCGAAGATGCTGGCCGGCTATGCCGACAACCTTGACACGCCCGCCGCGATCCAGCGCGCTTTTGGCGTCACGACCGACGAGTTTGAAAAAGACTATACGAAGTTTGTCGAAAAAATTGTCGGCGATCTCGCACCGGCGAGCGAGGCCGTCGCAGAAAAGTCATTTGTCGAGCTTGAAAAGGCAGTTGAAGACGATCCCGAAAATGCGGATTCAATCGCCCAGTTGGCGATGGAGTATTTACGGCGCAAGGCCTACCCGAAAGCCGGCAGCCTCGCCGGCAAGGCCCTGAAGATCAATCCGAAGCACCAGGCGTCCATCTACGTGCAGGTGCGGTTACAAATGTTGATCGGTGACAACGACGGTGTGGTCGAAAAACTAGAAAAGGCGCTCGACCGAGATGCTCCACAGGAGAATTTGCTACAGCTTTTGGCGGGTTTGAAATACAAGGCAAAACAATTTTCGGAAGCCGCCGAACTCTACGAACTTGGCCGCGATAAGTTCTCCGCTAATGACAAGTGGATCAAACTACTGGCCCGCGTTTACATCAAATCGGGCGAATCCGGGAAACTGACCCCTATTTTGACGTCGATGGCCGAAGCGGACGCCGACGACTTAACCGTCCGTAAGAAACTCTCGCAAATAGCGGTGGCTGCGGAAGATTATGCCGCCGCCGCCAAATGGTCGAACCAAGCTCTGCAAATCGACGTATTGGATTTCGATACCCATCTCACACTCGCTCAGGTTGCGGTCGAAATGAAAGAGTACGACCAGGCAATCAAAGAGTACGACATCGCGATCGAGTTGAAGCCGAAACAGTTAGGACTTCGTTTTGCTCTAGCGGATGCGTGCGTGGAGGCCGAGCAAAAAGAGAAGGCAATCGGGGCGCTCGAAGAGCTATTGCAATTAGACCCCGACTATCCGGGGGCGGACGTGTTGCTGGAGAATCTCAAGAAGTGACAACCAACTCGAGCGAATCGACGAGTCTCCCGACCGAAGGCAAGGTTACGCTGCGCGGCTTTCAAGACCTGATCCGCGAAATGTATTACGACAAGGATGCGGCCCGCGGTGTGGAAGGCACATTTATGTGGCTGGCCGAAGAATTTGGCGAACTTGCCACGGCCCTGCGCGGCGGTAAGCACGAGGAAATGTTGGAAGAATTCGCCGATGTATTTGCTTGGCTGGCCACCATCGCAAACATCACCGGAGTTGATCTCGAAGAAGCCGTTACCCGCAAGTACGGTTCAGGATGTCCCGGTTGTGGCCACCTAATCTGTCGCTGCGACGACGCGGGAAAGCCATGACCCCACACCGCGAACAGCGAATCTCAAAACTTTTTCGCACCGCGATCATCATGGCGGTGTGCCTGCTTGCAGGCACCATCAGCCCGCAAGCAAGCGAAGAAGCGACGGTAACCGCGAGGGAAAACACGACACCACCAAATATTCAATCACTTTCCTTCGGATTCGCCGGGCGGTTCAAAGTCGGTTACTGGACGCCGGTTCGCGCAACGATTTCTTGCGGCGGAGCGACAGCCGCACAACTGCGCGTCGATCTTATTGTTCCCGATAGCGACGGCGTTAGCAGCCGCACGACAACGGCGGTACCCGCGAATTCTCTTCTGGAAGCAGGTGGGAACCTCCAACTCGAAATGTTTACCAAAATTGGCCGTCTAACCGGCGTGATTGAGGTTATTTTGCGTGACGGCCAGCGCATGCTTGACCACCGAACGTTTGACCTCGCCGCATTTCGGCCACTGCCGAGCGATACACATCTGGTACTCGCAATCGGTGACTCACCGTCGTTGACCGGGGCCCTCGCATCCCGGGAAGCGAAAAGGTCCGGAGACATTGTCGTGGTACAGATGGCCGACGTCGATCAATTGCCCGGACAATGGTACGGATACGACGGCATCAGCTTGGCCTACTTGTCAACAAGCCGGCCGACCGCGAGGAAACTTTGCCTGCGGCCTTCGCTCTGGCGACCCTTGCGACAATGGATCGACAACGGCGGGCGATTTGTGCTGTCGGCGGACGCCGACGACAAAGACCTATTCGAACTGAACTCGCCCTTAGGTGAATTGACGCCCGGACGCTTCGAGAGTTCCGCGACACTGCCGCGAATGAACCAACTGGAAATATTTGCAAGGTCGAACAAGGCCCTCCAACACGAAGACGAACTTGGCCGTCCGCTGGGCTTTCACATCGCACGATTGACCAATACGAGCGGCCGAATTCTCGCCCACGAAGGTGTTAATCCAGGAGATCTGCCAACCGTCGTCAGGACTTCATCGGGATTTGGTGACATGTTTTTTATCGCCGTCGATCTTGAATCGGATGCCTTCGCTGCGTGGGACGGCACGCGGAATCTGATACTGGATTGCTTTCGTCCAGATGCCGTTATATCGACGGATGCCGGCAAGCATTCCGGCGAACTTTCAAATCTCGGTTACAACGATCTGTCAGGCCAATTGCGCGCAGCGCTCGGGCAATTCCAACATCACAATATCGGCCAATTTCCGGTTATTGTTTTTTTTCTTCTGGCGGCAGTTTACATCGCGTTAATTGGCCCTGCAGACTATTTCTTTTTGAAGCGATACGTCGGGCGAATGGAATGGACATGGATTTCTTTTCCACTTGTTGTCATCGCTGCATGCACGGGGGCTTATTGGATGGCGTCCAGCAGTAAGAGCGAACGAGTCGTCGTAAACCAAGTTGATCTGGTGGACGTAGATCAACAGGCGGCCCGCTATCGCAGTACCAGTTGGGCATGCATGTTCAGTCCGAAAACATCCGCATACGACATCGGCTTTGACTGCCGGTTGCCAGACACGCGGGACTTGGGTGCGGCCGCGCAAAGCAGTGAGGGTCTGTTGTCCTGGTCTGGTGTGCCCGGACGCGCGCTCGGTGCCATGGAATCGTCCGCTCCTCCTCCGCGTTTTGATGCCGTATACGGCTACGACAATCACTTTAACGCGATCGCTGGCTTGCCGGTCCAAGTGTGGTCAACAAAGAACCTGAGCATCCGGGCGACCGGGTCGACATCGGCGCGAATCGACACGAATCTCGCGATTTCCAAAACGAACTCCGAGCAAACTTTGGAAGGCACAATCACAAACCGTTTGGGGGTCCGCCTGTCGAAGTGCGTATTGCTCTACGATCGTTGGACCTACACGGTCGGCACGATTGATCCTGGTCAGACCATCGCCATCAACAAACGGAAAACAACCATTCGCACCGTCAACACTTACCTGACCAGCGTCGGTGATTGGCGGATCGAAACGAACCAGCAGCGAATGAATCCCGCACGGGTGCTCTCGCGGATGATGTTTTATCACGCCACCGGTGGTGACAGTTTTACACCGCTTGCAAACAATTACCAGGCACACGTTGATTTCACACATCTGTTGCACACAGGAAAAGCGATTCTTCTGGGGACGACAGAAGATCCTGCAGTGACAATTTCGCGAGATGATCAGACAATCAATGGTGGCGATGGTCTACACTACACGGTTTATCGTTTCGTTTTTTCCATTGATAATCAGTAAACCCTGGCGGCGCACCGCCCAATAACGCAGACATTTTTATCGTGATTGAAACCAAAGATTTAACCAAAAAGTATGGCGAGTTTTTCGCCGTGAAACAGCTGGATCTGCGGCTGGAGACGGGCGACGTTTTTGGTTTTTTAGGTCCCAACGGCGCCGGGAAGACAACAACGATGCGAATGCTGGCAACGCTTCTCGATCCAACTTGGGGCGAAGCGTACGTCTGCGGCCATTCGATTTACACCCGACCGAGGGAGATTCGGCGGTTGGTCGGGTACATGCCGGATTTCTTTGGCGTGTATGACGATATGAAAGTGATCGAATATCTCGAATTCTTTGCGGCGAGTTATCGTATCGGTGGCAAACGCCGCCGCGTGGTATGCGACGAGGTGCTGGAGTTGGTCGATTTGGAATTCAAACGTGACGAGTTCGCCAATACGCTGTCTCGGGGCCAGACTCAGCGGCTTGGATTGGCGCGCGTGCTGCTGCACGAACCGCAGGTATTGTTGCTGGATGAACCGGCCAGTGGCCTTGATCCTCGCGCACGGATCAAGATGCGCGAGCTTATCAAACGGTTAGGCGGAATGGGCAAGACGATCATGGTTTCCAGCCACATCCTGCCAGAACTGGCAGACATTTGTAACAAAGTGGGCATCATCGAAAAGGGCCAGATGATCGTCAACGCGAGCGTGGCCGACGTCATGCAGCAAATCCGCCGACAAATCGTTTTGCAGATTGTGGTTACAGACCGCGCGGACGCGGCGGCAAAGTTACTCGACGATCACCCCAGCGTCGAACACGTCCAACAAGGAAAAAGCGGACTGACGGTCACACTGATCGAAGACGTCGAAGACTACTCCGATTTGGCGTCCACTCTGATCGAAGCGGGATTCAAGTTGAACCTATTCAGAGAAGAAGAAATTAACCTGGAAACCGCATTTATGACGCTGACGCAGGGCATCAGTGCATAAATTTCTTTTCGCCAAGTTGCGGGGACGTGCGTTCTCTTAAAGCCGCTGACTCGATGAAGGATACGGCGTCTGCGACGGTTTTATTGTCAACGCCATTAAATGATCGTCGCCGGTGTGTTGATTTGGCCGGAAAGCGTCAGGCCGCTTTGCGTCGAGCGGAAAATCGAAACGGTTCGCCGGCGACTTCATAGCCGGGCCGCATTTCGACGTTGATTACAACTCCAACCGCCATGGTTACCGCCAACATGCCCGAGCCGCCATAGCTCACCAGTGGCAACGACAATCCTGTGATCGGCAAAAGCCCGACCATCATACCGGCGTTGATCAGCACCTGGATTCCTATCAGTGCGGCGATGCCAACCACGACTAACCGCCCATACGGCTCCTGTGTTGACCGGGCAACGGCCAAACAACGCCAGACCACAATGCCGTAAAGCAGCAGCGTCAAGGCAACTCCCCAAAGGCCATATCGCTCTGCGATCACACACAGAATCGAGTCTGTTGCGGCTGCGGGCACGACGTATCGCCGCGGATATGATTCCCCGTCGCCCGACAACCACGTACCCCAGACGCCACCCATCGCAAATATTTGTTTTGAGCGGTGCAGATGAAAGTGGTCGTCGCTCGGGCTTTCGCCAGGTTCCGTTTGCGAGAAGACCGCCGAAACTCGCGATTTCTGCTCGCGGCTCATTTGCGACCAAAGTACAGGCAACATCAACACGCCGCACAGTCCGACCACGGCCAAATCGCGACCTCGCGCGCCCGCTGCATACAACATCACAAACAACACGGGCAAAAAAATGATCGCCGTACCAAGATCCGGTTCGCGCAAGATGAGCAGCACGGGCACAAACGTCAATACCATCGGCATGAAAAGTCCACGCAGCCGCCGATAATTTTCCCGGTACATCAACCACCGTGCCAGGGCGAGAACGAAAGCGACTTTCGCGAACTCGGATGGCTGCAAGCCGACCGGGCCAATTCGAATCCAACGGTGTGCACCATTGATCTTAGGAAAAAAATAAACGGCTATCAGCAACAGCACCGCCAACGCCAACATCGCGTAACTCCAACGCCCCAGGACGCGATAGGACGGCAAAGTCACGGCCCAGAGGGCAATCACCGCCATGATGGCGAAGACGATTTGTTGCTGAAACAGACGGCTGTCTGTTCCGGCAAGTCGCTCGGCACGGGCAACCGCCATCAAGCCGACCAGCACCAGCAAGAAACTGGCAATTACGATGGGACGACCCAACTGACGAAACCTAGTGACGGCATTCACAGGCGACACCCAAAGAACTGGACGGGACCGACGATTGTACTGTGAGGCGGAAGCTTCGAACCACAGCAATCCGACAAAATCCGATCAGCCAGAATTCATTCAAGCCCTCAGAAGAGCCTGAAAATTAACGGCGGCGAAAGCTGTTCAACACGCGAGAATGCCGCCGTTTGGCGAAGGATCGATACCACATCAATCGATTCCGACCCAACACAGAAACAAGTCTGCTCCGAAATTCCGAAGCGGCACCGCAGCCATCTAAACAGCAGGTACAACAACGATGCCAACGCGACCGCAACAAGGAAGCTTAGCAATAATGGGAGGAGGAACGCACCCGCCAAAACAGCGGCATCGACACGAGACCCCACGGTAAGTCCTACGCCCACAAGAGATCTGCAGAGACTGTGAGTATTCGAAAATTTTCATGCCAATCCTCGTAGGCAGTAATCCTGTGAAACCGACAGCCGTAACGAACTGTGAGTTCGTCGCCGGTACTTCGTCCACGAGGTTCTTTCCACGAAAAGACTCCACCGGCGATTCGGCGAAAAAAGTAGGCGGAGAACAAGCCGCAAAGCGTTGTCGAAGTTGCCCAAATAAGTGCCCGGCGATAATGGATGGTTCCGCTGCCAAACAACGTTGCTGCGGATTTGAAGTTGTCATTGGTGCCGTCGGCAGAGGACAAACAAATCCGGGTCACAATCATCGAAGCGATTTTCATCGGTCGATGGGTGACGGGAAGGAGAGCAGGGCGGGTGGAAGGATCGATTCTAGCCCATCAATCCCCGGGGAATCTATGGAGTTAGCGGCCTAGTCAACCACGATTAGATTGGAGTAAGTGGTTGTGGGAGAGAGAATTACGGCGGAGCCTCTTTAATTTGTGAACGTCGGTGATGCCTCGTTAAACTCCGCTTATACCCCCCACACATCCAAAACATCAAATTCAACCCAACCTTCTTGATTTCACGCTAGCAGTGACTATCATCAGTAGGGGTTTTTTGCGAGTAATTTTCCTTAAGGAGTGGTAGACCGATGGTACGCAGAAACTTGACCTTTGGACTGGCGGTCGCCTTCGCCGTTGCGACGGCGCTAGCAGCAACGTCGACGGCCCATGCCCGAAGCAGTTGGGGGTCTTCAGGAGGAAGTTGGGGATCGCACGGCAGTTCCGGCGGGAGTTGGAGCAGTTCCGGTGGGAGTTGGGGTTCCCATGGCAGCTCGGGCGGCAGCTGGAGTTCACACGGTAGTTCCGGCGGAAGCTGGGGAGTCCACAAGCGGTATCGTTGGCGACGTTACAGTTCGCACGGCAGCTCGGGCGGCAGTTGGGGATCGCACAGCAGTCACAGTTCATCCGGAGGCGTAATTATTGAACGAGCCGCGCCACGCAAGGCGGCACCGGCCGCACCGAAAGAGGCTGCACCGGAGCCAGCAGCCGAGAAGGATGAGGCCGCACCAAAAGAAGCCGCACCGGATCCGGCCGCGAAGGATGAGGCCAGACGCGACGGGACCAGCACTTATTTCACCGTTTCTGTTCCACTGGACGCCAAGGTCGAGATTAACGGCAAGCAGACAACTAGAACTGGCACATTGCGGACTTACGTATCGCGGGGCCTCGAAGTAGGCCACCATTACAAGTATGAAATCAGCGCCAGAGTCCGTCGTGCCGGTCAAACGCTTGTTGAATCCAAAACAGTTTTCGCCAGGGCAGGGCAGCACCAAAATTTGGATTTTGCACTAACCGCCCCGGCCGCTGGTGGTCGGATCGCAAACGGGGATGATTCAATCGAACCTCCGAAAACGACACTCAAACTGCGGCTACCGGCCGACGCGAACGTATCATTGTCTGGCAGTGAAACTCATTCGTCCGGCCCGTTTCGCGTATTCACGACGACGCAATTGAGAGCAGGAGAAACGTGGCCTAATTATGTGATTCACGTCGAACTCGACCGGGGCGGTGAGCGGCTGTCGAAAGAGCTAACCATCTCACTAACCGCCGGCGAGACTCGCGAGTTGTCAATCAACTTCGACAACGGCAAACTGGCAAATAACGGTCGGTAACGATTTCGCTGCCGAATTGTTCAATGCACTTTACAACCTCGTCGTCCGTCTGGCGGCGAGGTTTATATTTGCGCGGCCCGAATTTGCAAGGTGCCACATCCGAGCGATAATCAAGTGAATGCTGGCCAAACGAGCAAACAAAAAATCCACTGAAGACGGTGACGACCCGCGGCAACTGCCGAGGAGGGCGGTCTGGGCGGTGAGTGCGCTGCTGATCGCTCATCTGACGGTGGTAGTCGCGACACCATTGACACTCGGCCGTGGCTCAGCCTTGACAACACGCATCGTCGGTTTCGCCGCACCCTATTTGCAGGCGGGCAACGTCAGTCACTATTACGCCTTCTTCGCACCGAATCCGGGTCCGGCCCACATCATCAAGTACGAATTGATATTCGAGAACGGACGGACAGAGGAGGGAAAGTTCCCGGATCTTGGGCGGCATTGGCCGCGACTGCTCTATCATCGCCACTTTATGCTTTCCGACCAATTGGGCGATCCCGGCCCGGATCCACGCGGTCCAGTTCCACGCGGCCCAGTGGAGGACGGCAGCGAAGTAGTCGATGACGACGCTGAGTACCAACAGTGGTTTGAAAGTCGCAACCGGTTTATGAGACAAGTGCGGTCGTACGCCACGCATTTGCTTAAAGTGCACAAATGTAAAGAGGTACGGTTGCACTATTTCGAGCACAATATTCCGACCCGTGAAGCTGTGTTGGATGGCGTTCGGCTCGACGAAGACGGCTCGTATATTCCATATCCTCTCGACCCTCTGGTCGTGATCACGGCGGAGGACGAGTCATGAATGCCGGTTGCGAAGCCGTTGCCAGCTGGACTCGCCGCATGAGCGGTGGATGGAACCGATTCTGGTTCACTGCGGCCGATCCGGCGACACTTTCAATCGTGCGTGTTTTCGCCGGAATGATGCTGCTTTACACGCATCTGGTCTGGACGCTGGAACTCGACGCCTTCTTCGGACCTAATGCGTGGGTCTCCGCCGAGCTGATCTCAGAACGCTGGCAGGACTATGACTGGTCGCACTTTCTTTGGATCGATTCGCCGGCTGTCATGTGGATCACCCACGTTGTCGCGATATGTGTCTTCGCCATGCTGACCGTCGGATGGTACAGCCGGGTGGCCGCAGTGTTGGCCTATTTGTTTACGATTTCGTATATCGATCGCGTTCAATACGCACTGTTCGGTCTGGACCAGATCAATGTCATGTTGGCTATGTACTTGATGCTCGGACCGTGCGGTGCAAGATATTCGTTCGACCGCTGGCTGACGAAGCGGCGTAATGGCCCGTCGACGGTCAGTCCCAGTCTGGCGGCCAATGTCTCCATTCGATTGATGCAAATTCACATGTGCGTCATCTATTTTTTTTCCGGAACCCGAAAATTAGAAGGTAGCACGTGGTGGGATGGCCAAGCGTTGTGGCTATCGCTGGCAAACTTCGAGTACCAATCGATCGACATGACATGGATGGCGGGCTGGCCGATAACAATCGCGTTTTTTACGCACCTGACGATCTTTTTTGAAATCTCTTATGCGGCACTGATCTGGCCGCGATTGACACGGCCAGTTATGTTGCTGCTGGCGGTGTGGTTGCACCTGGGCATCGCGATTTGTATGGGCATGACCACGTTTGGCTTGGTGATGCTGATCGGTAATCTTGCCTTTGTGCCACCCGGTTTGGTGCGATCGGTAATACGGCGGAGGAAGGAATGCTCGCCTGTGTCCAGCGAGTCAGCGAAGCAACAGTAAGCGTGGATGGTGACATCTGTGGCAGCATCGGCCTCGGCCTGCTGGTGCTGTTGGGCGTTGCACGCGACGACTCTGAAGAGGACGCACAATGGCTCGCCGGAAAAATCGCCGGACTGCGTGTTTTTTCTGACGAAGCAGGGCAGATGAACTGCTCTATCGATCAGTGTGGTGGAGAGATTTTGGTCGTGAGCCAATTCACATTGCTGGGTGACTGCCGAAAAGGTCGTAGGCCAAGCTTCGTCGGAGCCGCGCCGCCTGAAATGGGAGAGCCGCTTTATGAACGGTTTGTGCAATTAATTGCCGAACACAACATCCGAGTTGCGACCGGTAAATTTCGGGCACAAATGGATGTTGCGTTGATCAACAACGGGCCCGTCACGCTCATCGTCGACAGCAAGGACGCCAACAAGCCACGACGATGAGCGTTGGCGAGTTGACCGCTAGGCGTGGTACCACCCGGCTTCATCACGAAGTGCGGAGGTTTCGCTCGAGATCAAGATTCCATTCCGGGCAAACACCCACTTTACTACCGCTGAAATCTTTCAATAGCTTCGATGGCCGCCTTGGGAATCTGTTTGCCTTCTTCAACGTGCGCTTCAAGCCGCTCCATCCAAACTGGATCTCGGAAGGCAATGAAACCCAAGACGGCAACTTTGGCATAGGTCGAAATGTTGGCG
>JAYGDO010000357.1:0-7400 GCA_046582885.1 Pirellulales bacterium
ACCTGGGATTGTGAGTACGGATAAAATTCCCAGCAGACCGGCTATGGATCTCGTCCACCCGCCGAAGAATTCTTTCGTTTTCATTTGACGGCTCCTGACGATGGAACTGGGCTGTTGAACCCGCGCCGTTGTTTCGGTCAGCTCGGGTGATCGGCTTGCAGGTATTCCCGGATGTGAGGACGCATCTGTCTCAGCGCAACCTGGTTCGTGAGCACACCGGCACACCCGCCACCGATTGCGAGGAGGAGTATACCCCAGAGTTCTTGTTCGTTTTCGAGACAGCGAATTCCGAAGAAGGCAAATCCGCCGCATACGAATGCCGCAAGTCCGATTGCCGCCCACACGGTGCGACTTCCAAGAACTTTGAATCTGCAGGCCTTCCAAACGGCCATCCGCCGATCTTTGGGCAAGCTGACTAGTTCTGGAAGGTTGTGTATCGACATTAACTTCATTCTGCTTCTTTTTGAGAACTTCTCATCGATTAGAAATCCGACCGGTCCATGTATTCTAGCAGTGGCGTGGGGTTAGACGACGAATTTATTTGCCAGGCAGAGGTTGGCAGCCTGCCCGACTGCCCCTAAATAACCAGGGAAAACGAGAACGACGGGATGCCCGCACAAAGGCAACGCCGCGCAATTGATAGGCGTGCGGGTGGCGGTATTTCACACCCACGACGGTCATCGTCTCGGCAGGTCGGGCCGGAGAGGCTCTGGCGATTTCACCGCGAGCCGCCGGTGCGTTGACGGGAGCCCGCAGAGTCAGACATAGCGGCCGCCGCTTGCCGAACCGCCCGGCGCTCGCTTTGGCCTGCAATTTGTGGTCACCCATTCCACGGAATGATCGCGAGAGAAGCAGTGGCTACCGCCGAAATTCCGCACGGTTGCCGACAGTGACCTTTAGTTCTAAGGAATTTCCATCGCGGAATACGATCATGGGAATTTCCTTGCCGACCTGCGTCAGGCTGACCGTGTTCACCAAGTGACTGTCGCTCTCGATTTGCGTGGTATTGAACTGGAGGATCACGTCGCCGACCCGGAGTCCCGCCTTGGCCGCCGGAGATTCGACCGTCACGGAAGTCACCCGCGCGCCGCGTGGCCGATCGAAGCCTAATTTCGCCGCCATCGCCGCGCCGAAACGCGAATCGAGATTGACGCCCAAGAAACCTCGCGTGACCACCCCACGATCGATTAACTGGCGGGAGACGATCATCGCCATGTTTACCGGAATTGTGAATCCGACGCCTTCGTTCCGTCCGCTCGTGCTGGCGATCGCCGTGTTGATTCCGATCACCTCACCGCGAAGATTCACCAGCGGACCGCCGCTGTTTCCCGGATTAATGGAGGCGTCGATTTGCATGAAATCCTGATAGGAAATGCCGTCGGCCGCCAGTTCCAAGTCGCGTCGCCCTTTGGCGCTGACGATGCCGAATGTCACCGAATGGTTCAGCCCGAAGGGGCTGCCGACGGCCAACACGAAATCGCCAATTTCCACTTTTTCACTATCGCCAACCCGCGCGCCGCGGAGTCGCGGACCGGCGACGCTCATCACGGCGATGTCCGTGCCGGCGTCTTCCCATTTGCGGCTGGGTGCTATTTCGCGTCCGTCCGAGAGTGTGATAGTGACTCCGGCCAACTTGGTTGAGCGAATCAAATGGCGGTTTGTCAGGACGTAATGTTTGTCGTTGTAACGAAATATGACACCGGAGCCTGTTTCGTCCGGTTGCTCCTGATTGCGGCGGCTCGCGCCGTTCTTGCGGACCTCGATGTGGACGACGGACGGACGGACGACTTTAACAACCTGTTTGAGCAGATTAGATTGTCGCTCGAGCGACACAATTTCCGCGGCCAGTGCCCTGTATTCGCGATCCCGATCCGTGTCGGAATTGTCACTGGGCTGTCCGCTCACTTGCGGTACGCACAGTGTGATCCAAAGCAAACAGGTGACCATGTGACGCGGCCAACAACATCGCCTTGGTGCGATTCTATGCACTATATCTTCCGTCCCTGGATAAAGTCGTTTGAAGTGCTTGCGTCATGCAGGCAGCTGAAAACTCGAGTTAGACGTCCATTTCGATGTCGTTGATCGATAGCTCGACGTCGGCCGACGAATCGAGCACGCGACTCCAGTCCGCCCCGCCAGCACCGCCGACGCCGTCCTGCTCGGCTGCCCGCTGGCATTCGATGCAGGTTGTCGCATAGGGTAGCGCGTTGAGGCGGGGCATGGGGATTTTCTTTTCGCATTCCTCACAAATCCCGTAACTGCCGTCGCGCATCTTTTCCAGGGCGCGCTCGATGTTCGCCAATTCGCGGCTTTCCACTTCGGCCAACTGCGAATTGATTTCGTCTTGGGCCGAATCGAGCGCGGCATCGATCACGTCGCCGCTCGCTTGTTCGCGCAGTTCCGACAGCGAACTCAGGTCGCCCGCCAGGGCTTTGCGCAGTCCGTCACGACGTTTGACGAGAACATTGCGCAAATCGACAATTGATTCTTTCCGTGCCATTTCTGTTCCACCTCAGGAAGTTCGACAAAAGGGCCGGAGCGAAGGTTCCGTCCTTCTTTTAACCCGCCGCGAGCTGCGAACCGCCAAAAAATATGCCTCGATGTTGTTCCGGTTCTATCCAGGGCTTCCTGTCCGCTGAGCAACCTAACTATAGTACGCACTTGCGTATGAGGAGGCCGCCGGCGGCGAATTTTTGCCCTTTAGTCCCCCCGACCGTTTAAGCAAAACCGTAAGGTTTTATTGTAAAAAAACTTGCGCCGAATTCTGTCGTGGCCGTTGACGACGAAATTCCTTTCGCCGGCCTGCGGTTGGCACGACAGGACACCATGCTGAATGCAATTAGGGCATGATCCCCCCTGAGGATCCAGCCGAAGGGTGTCGCTAAGGGATAATCGACAAAACCGGCACAGATATACAGCCGATTTTCTCAAACCTTGATGCTCGAGTACGCCCAGTCTTCTTTGCCGTGTGACGATCCGCTGTGCCAGCAGCGTTACCGTTCCACCCGCCGGTACGATAGCAGCCTGGGCCTCGGACATCCCGCTGGCGGTTTCGATCAGATTGACATGCATCATCCGCCGGGGACCACGGCGGCGAACCGAGACGCCGGCTCGGCAGCGGTGTCGGAGAACAGTTTGGAGGTGAACCGAGAAAGTGCGGGATCGACCGTGCCAGCATAACACGGCGGCCCGTTTGTGCTAAAAGCCGCGGGCCGCACAGACGTCGTCGAAGTCTCGCAGGTGATAGTCAATCTTGACGTAGTCAAGCACGCGGCACAGGCCTCGCAATGCCACGCCAAATCCGTCCGGGCCGCTAAAACCGCCAAACTGGCCCCCACCTTTGACATGCGGCTCCATGTCCATGAATACGCCGGGAATGCCGCGTCGTCGTAATTTGCGTTCCAACTTTGGAATTAGCTCGCGCAAATCGCGGAGGATGATTTCGTGCGCGCTGTCGCCGACATCAGCGGGAACGAAATTCTTGAGTGCTTCTTCGTCGACATGATCCGTTCGCTTTGCTTTGGTCGGATGGCGGTAGTCTTTGATGTGCAGCCAGCCGAGGCCGCGCCGCATCGCTGCGTACTCTTCGTAAACTTCGTCGGGCGTGTAGCCTTGCGTTGAAATGTTTGCTCCATCAAAGATCAGCACCAGCGCCGGGTGGTTAACTTGGTGATGAATCTCCTGGAGAAGGTGTCCGTTTTGGCCGACCAGATTGGCTTCGACTTCCAACCCGTATGTCAAATCGCTGCGGTGGCAAGCCTCGGCGATCTGACCCAGCTGATCGACCGCCTGCGGTACGTGCTCCCACGGATCGGTTCCTTTAGGATGATAAAATGAAAATCCGCGGATCAATTTGCTTTCAAATGCGTGAGCCAAACCACAGGCCTTGGCGACATCGCGTTGCAGGTATTTCTTGAAAGGAATGAACTGGTTTTTCGTGCCGTCGCTAACGTCGAGCAGTTTTACTTTTCCCAACGGTGAACCGATCGACGAGACGTTCAATCCATACTCGTCTTCGAGATGTCGAAGTTTTGTGATCTCCGACTTGGTCAGCTTCATGACGTTTTTGACACCGTTGCCCACGTCAATGAATCGCAGGCTGTAGTACTGCAATCCAACGGCGGCCAGGGCGGCGAATTGCTCTACAGCCGTCTTGTGATTGGCACATTCGTCGGCGAAGCCCGTGAGGATGACTTTGGGGTTCTCGGGCATAATTGTTTCGCTCACGACGTTGCCAGGTGTCCGTTCCGCCTCGACATTCTCAGGCTGGGGTCGCCGAGTTTCAAGAGGGGGATGTCGGCGTGGCGGGCGGGATTGCGAATCGCGAGGCGGCGAAGTATGGTCGCAGTCAGCTATGGAACCAGAACAGCTCATGCAAGTCGCGATTGACCGTGCGCGGGCAGGCGTCGCTAATGGACAGACACCGTTTGGTTGCGCGATTGCGCGGAATGGCAGGATTCTCGCCGCAGAACACAATTCGGTATGGGCCACGATCGACATCACAGCGCACGCTGAAATCAATGCGCTGCGTGCCGCCTGTCAGGCGAACGGAGATGTGGTGTTGGCCGGCGCGATTGCGGCAACGACCTGTGAGCCCTGTCCGATGTGCATGTCGGCGCTGCACTGGGCGCGGATCGAAACGGTTTATTTCGGCGCGTCGATCTCTGATGCGGAGGCGGCCGGATTTAACGAACTGACGCTGCCCGCTTCGCAGGTTGTGCAAATCGGCGGCAGCCGCGTGCAGCTTGTCGGAGGTATTTTGGCCGAGGGGTGCCGCGCGATCTTTGACGATTGGAAAAGCGGCCCCCACGCCCGGGTGTACTGAAGTTTTCGTTTGCCGCGAATCAACGGGCGGCGGGAATCGGAGCAGCGGACGCAGGCCCGGGGTGCCGGCTGGGCCGCGGCCCAACGAATTCTAATGGTCGAAGTCATCGGGATACGTGAGGATAACGTCCGTCGTGATGCCTCCACGCGGGCTGAATGACGCGATCAACTGTAATCGCCTCGGTTGCAGCACGGCAATCAGGTCGTCCACAATGCGATTCGTTACATTTTCGTAATAGATGCCTTCGTTGCGAAACTGCTGCAGGTAGACCTTCAGGCTCTTAAGCTCAATGCAGAGTTTATCGGGCGTGTAGACAAACGTCAGCGTGCCAAAATCGGGCTGTCCGGTCTTGGGGCAAACTGAAGTAAATTCGGGGCAAACCATCTCGATCGAGTAATCACGTCCGGGGAACTCGTTCTCGAAAGTTTGCAACGCGTCACGGAAGTTGTCAGTCAAGTTATCAGTCAAGTTAATTGCTCCTTTTATGCGTCCGTCCATTTTGGCATGATGAGCGGGGAGTCGGCAACGCCCTCCAAAGTCACCCTGCTCCGGATTATTCGTAAATGCCCAAGCTAGCCGTTGTTCTTCTGTCGGGCGGACTCGATTCCGCCACGACGGCCGCCATTGCCAAAGATGAGGGATTCGATCTTTACGCGCTTTCGGTCGATTACGGCCAGCGGCACCGTTTCGAATTGGACGCTGCTGGGCGGGTGGCGGAGGCGGTTGGCGTTAACCGCCACATGGTCCTGCCGGTCGACTTGGCGCGATTCGGAGCCAGCGCGCTAACGGATGATATGGATGTGCCAAAAGACCGCAACGAAGCGGAGATGAAAGCGTCGATCCCCACCACGTACGTGCCGGCCCGGAACACGGTCTTTCTTTCGCTGGCGCTAGGATTGGCGGAAGCGACCGGTGCGGCGGATATTTTCCTGGGCGTCAATGCCGTCGACTACAGCGGGTATCCTGATTGTCGTCCCGAGTATATTGAGGCGTTTCAGCACTTGGCCAATCTGGCGACAAAAGCTGGTGTCGAAGGCAGCTGTAAGTTTCAAATTCACACACCGCTGATTGAGCTGACGAAGGCGGAAATTATCCGCTGGGGTGTCCGGCTAGGCATTGACTATAATTTGACACACAGTTGTTATGACCCGGATACCGGCGGAACGAGTTGTGGCCGCTGCGACGCCTGTCGGTTACGGCGGAGAGGTTTTGCCGAGGCCGGGTTGGCCGATCCGCTCCCTTATCAAGAGCCGTCATGAAAGTCGCGGAGATTTACAAATCGATTCAGGGAGAAGGTTTCCTGGCCGGCAAGGAAAGCGTCTTCATCCGCACCAGCGGCTGCAATCTGCGCTGTTGGTTTTGTGATACGCCCTACGCGTCGTGGTATCCGGAAGGCGACGATCTTTCTGTTGAGTCGATCGTTGCCCGAGTTACGGAATGGGACGCGCGGCATGTCGTCGTGACCGGTGGCGAACCGATGCTGTTCGCCGAATTGATGCCGCTGGCCGTATCGCTTCGCGCCGCAGGACGTCACATCACGATTGAAACTGCGGGTACGTTGTACTTACCGGTCGTCTGCGATCTGATGTCGATCAGTCCCAAACTCTCCAACTCGACCCCGTCATCCGACCAAGCACCGGCTTGGGCGCGGCGCCACGAATCATCGCGACATCAGCCGGGCGTAATAAGACGATTGATTGCGGAATACGATTACCAGGTGAAATTTGTCATAGAATCCAGAGACGACTGCGACGAAGTTGCCGCCTACCTGGGCGAGATTCCCGAATTCGATGAATCGCGTGTCATGTTGATGCCGCAGGGTACCGACGAGAGCCAGCTCGAAGAAGTTGGCCAGTGGCTTGTGCCGTACTGCAAACAAGTCGGCTGGCGGTTTTGTCCGCGGTTGCAGATCGAATGGTTCGGGCTCGCGAGGGGAACTTAGAGGGCAACCCGGCTTATTCATCGGTTTCCAGCAAATCGATAATCTGCCGTACCGCAACTTCCAGCGACTGTCGGGCCATTTGAAAGTTGGTGTGCGTCGATACTTCGGGCTGAACTTCGGCAAACAGCTCGGCCGCTTCTTTGAGCCGCCGCAGCTTTTTTCGCGATTGCTTTAGATAGGCTTCGGCTTCCTGCTGTTTCCACGCATTACCCAGTGCCAGCATGTAGTCATACAGCCCGCGGTGGACATCGTGCAGATCGTCGTCCTCTTCTGCTTCTTCTGAGTGCTTGACAAATGTCCGCACCATCCAGACGTGCGCAAGCAAGTCGTCAATGCGCCGCATCTTTTCTTCGGGCGTCATGGGGCGGCCGCTTTACCGC
Organism: Pirellulales bacterium; assembly: GCA_046582885.1. GTDB lineage: Bacteria > Planctomycetota > Planctomycetia > Pirellulales > UBA7805 > JAYZEI01. Next base: position 7,148 of record JAYGDO010000357.1, read on the forward strand.
GTGGCAGGAGTCGACTTGGTTATGCGGGATTCTGGTCCGACGCGGAGGCGTCTTTTTACGCTGGGGACGATGAATTCGAACTTCCGTCTCCGGTTGCGTTCGAAGCGTTAGCCAACGATTGCTCGGCCTGTTGAGAACTGGTTGCGGAAGTGGCCGAAGGTTTGGTTGGACGTGGCTGGAAGACCAGTACGGTCACCGCCCCGACCGCAACCAGGATCATGCCTGCGATAAATATCGGACTCACGTTTCGCCA
>JAYGDO010000520.1:0-12027 GCA_046582885.1 Pirellulales bacterium
AATTCCGCCACTCCGGCAAGCCTTTTTTTCCAAGGCCAAGATGACGGATTCTAGCAATTCAAAACATGACTGCATAGCAGAAGGACCCGGAACCGCGGCTGTGCCTTCCGTTGACCTGCCGGATGGTTATCCCTAGTTTAATGTGCTTGGAACTACGGCTTAGCAGGAACGACCGATATGCTGCGCATCGCAGATGCTTATGGGTCCGATCGATTCGGGTTATCCTTCGAGCTATTTCCGCCCAAGACCGAGAAAGGCGAACGGGCGCTGTTCTGCCACGTTGAGGAATTAGCAAAGTTCAATCCCACCTTCATCACGTGTACCTACGGGGCGGGTGGTTCGACCCGGGACAAGACGTTGGACGTCGTGCAACAAGTCCATGCACGATTTGGCTGCGCGGTCGCTTCGCATCTAACTTGCGTAGCCGCGACTACCGGCCAGCTGAGAGACTATCTGCAGGAAACACGTCGGCGGGGGATTGGCAACATCGTTGCGCTGCGCGGCGACCCTCCGCGCGGCGAGTCCGCCTTCAAACCGGTCGAGGGCGGACTCCGATTCGCTAACGAATTAGTCGAGTTGATTCGCCGTGAGTTTCCGGAGTTTGGCATTGCGGTGGCCGGCTATCCTGAAACACACCAGGAAGCCGAAAACCCGCAATCCGACCTGGAAAATCTGCAACGCAAAGTGGACGCCGGCGCGGACGCCGTAATCACCCAATTGTTTTACGACAATGCGAACTTCTTCGATTTTCGCGATCGTTGTGAGAAGCTTGGGATCGACGTTCCCATCGTCCCTGGATTGTTGCCGGTTACCAATCTCGCACAAATCCAGCGTATCACCAGCTTGTGCGGCACGCAACTACCGCCCGACTTTATCGCCCAACTAACCGACTGTGCGGATGATGAATCCGGGCAATTCGAAGTGGGCGTCGAATTTGCGATACGGCAGACACAGGAATTGCTTGACGCAGGAGTCGCCGGCATTCACTTCTACGTGCTCAACAAGTCGCAATCGACAACCCATGTGCTGCGCAACGTCACGATTCCAAGTTCCGCTCATTGACGCTGAGACAGCACCTTCGGCAGCTAGCAATCGTTTTTGCTAATGTCTCTATCGCCGAAGGTCGATAAACAGGACCGGCGGCAGTGGACACATTCCCCATTGTGGCGTTGACGTTGACCGCACGCCGAAAAATCACTAGCTGTTTGGGCTTTGCGAAAAGCAAGGCGGCGGTAGTTTTTACGAGGCCGCGCAAACAAGAGTAATTGGGAAGAGCAACGTTCAACGAGTTCGGTGCCCGACCCCGCTCGACCGGCCAACAGCAATAGACTGCCGCGCCCAAGCAAGGAGGCTTTGAAGGGCGTGGAACAGCGGTTCCCAACCCGCCAGCTAACGACCGGCCGCCCGTCGTGGCGACGCCTTTTGTTGGTTTCCTCACCGGCCGCCATATTATGCATCGCGGGCATCTCCTGCCTCGCGGTCGATTGGCGCAACCCCCCGTCTCAACCCTGCCGCGGGATCAGCGGCTTGTTCTTCCTTGCCGCAGCCGTATTTCATACTTGGTTGTTGCGCCGCGTTTGGAACGGCGGTCCGTCGTTCGTTACTGCCGACGGCCCCCGCCGACAACACCTTCGCCACTGGTTCTTGTCCGGCTGCGTTTTGTGTTATGCGGTCACAATCCTGATCGGCCCCCAGCCCGGCATCGAGCTGTTATTGCTGGGATTGCTGACCCTCTGGTCCACCATTTGTATCTGGATGAAACTCCGACCGACATCCATTCCTGGAATGATCGGGAGCCGCGCGTGGTCAATCCCCGTACGCTTCGCTGGCCGTGGCGCCGTGTGGGCGTTGTACGCCGTTGCAATGACCGAAGCAACATTGCGGTTGCACGCATTCGTCGATAACGATGTGGAGGCCAAGTTCGTTGTCGATGCAATCAAAGCCCAACCGGAAGCCAAAACGTTTCGGCAGAAACTCGAGGACACGACGTCCGCACCACGAAAAAATCAACCTCGCCGCGCATTTCGCATCGCCGTGATCGGCGACGAAGTGGTCTTATGCCCGCAGGGACAGCAACACTGCGTCAGCGGCCTAGAGCGTCAACTGCCCGAGCTGGAAATCGCGAACTTTGGTTTGCCAATGGCCGGTCCACGGGAGTATCAAGCCGTGCTGCAACATGAAGTCGCCGCACATCCGGCCGATCTCGTGCTCTGCTTCATCTCGGTCGGCAGCGACATTACGGAGCAGGTGCCGCTGCCCGGGGCCTTTGACTGGCGCGGATTGAAAATTTGCCAACTGGCGGATCGCTGGGTGAACATGAACGTCGCGTCCGGGTTGTTCGCTCGATCCGACGCGAGCCCGTGCTACCGCGCCCATCACGAACGCGGCGATTATCTCGAAGCACGAGCAAAAGCACTGGTGGTGTGCCGGTCGCCCATGATTCCGCAGATGCGCAAACGCTGGGATCAAGTTCTTGACCATGTCGAATCAATTTCCGAACGATGCCGCAACCGCGGAGTTGAATTCGGCATGGTGGTTGTGCCGAGCGATTTCCAAGTAAACCGCGCGATGTGTTCCACATTGCAACGCCGGATGGGATACAGCGATAAACAGTTCGATCGCGAACTGCCCCAGCGCCGACTGGCCATTTACGCGCGACAGCGCGGCATGCTGCTGCTAGACCTGCTGCCCCACTTGGAAGCCACCGGCGCGTTGGCGTTTGGCCATAATGATTACCGGCTCAGCAAGGAAGGCGCCATGGCGACGGCCGTCGCCCTGCGTCAATGGATCGAACACGGATTCGGCGAGGAACTGGCCGCCATTGCAGATTCGCGAGTCGAGTATGTGGCGGACTCGGCACACGCCGCAATGCGGCGGTAACTTTTCGTTGGGCCGAAACGCGTTTTTGCGCCACGACCGGAGCGGCAATCCGCCGATCCCAGCCAACCGCTCACTCAACGACCAACGGCGTGTCGGAAGATTCCGCGCCCTTCTTGCTGGGCTCATAATGATCGAGGAAACTTACCAGCAGCTTGCTCTGATTCGGCTGTTGCAACTTACGGACGGCCTTGGCTTCGATTTGCCGGACCCGCTCCCGCGTCACCGAGAATATCTGGCCGACCTCTTCCAGGGTATACGTATAGCCGTCGGCTAGGCCGTATCGCAACCTGAGAATCTCGCGTTCCCGGTGGTTGAGTTCCTGCAGACAATCCTCAATACGGCTTTTCAATGCCTCTTGGTTCGTATCGTAAAGTGGATCATCTTCGCGGTAGTCCTCGAGGAACTCACCGAAATAACTGTCGTCATGATCGCCAACCGGCTGATCCAGCGAAAGCGGCTGCCGCGACATTTTCATGATGCAGCGGGCGTCCTGCAGCGAAAGTTTGGCGGCTTCTGCGGTCTCTTCGACCGTCGGCTCGCGGCCGTGCTGTTGGATCAGTTCCTTGGTGACCGTGCGGACGCGGCTCATCGCATCAATCATATGGACCGGCACGCGAATCGTGCGACTTTGGTCGGCAATCGCTCGCGTGATGGCCTGGCGAATCCACCAGGTGGCGTACGTTGAAAATTTGTATCCTCGCGCGTGCTCGAACTTTTCGACGGCCCGCATTAATCCCGTGTTGCCTTCCTGGATCAAATCCAGAAAACTCAATCCTCGATTTCTGTATTTCTTGGCGATGGACACCACCAACCGCAAATTGCCGGCCGACAAAACCCGCTTCGCTTTGCCATATCTACTTTGCCACAGTTCGGTTTTTTGGATGCATCGCCGCAGCGTGGATGGGCTTTCCATCGTAAACCGCATTAGATACCGCAACTCGGCCCGCAATTCTTCTTCGCTCGTTGAAAAGTCGGCCGGACCGTTTGCGCGAATCTCGCTCAGCTGTTCGAACAGTGAATTCATCCGCCTCGAAATATCCTGCAGGTTTTCAAACAACGGCTGCAGTTTTTGCGAACGGAGTTTCATTTCTCCGACCAGCCGTACCGCCTTGGATCGACGCCGCACCATTTGGCGATAGGTCGCGCGGCGGACGGCCATAGGCGTCGATCGGCTGATGACGACGCGAAAGTCTTGCCGGTTGCGGTGCAGCAAATGTTCAATGGTCTTGAGATTCGGATGCAGCCGCAGCATGATTTTTTTCTTTTCGGCAGTGTTTGTCACCGAGACCTCCACCGTCCGATCAATACGCAGTTCTCCGTCTCGAATCTTTTTCAGCAGACTGATCGCGCCGAGCAACATGTAATCGGTCGCCAACATGCTACTGCGCCAGCGTTCCTGAGTCAGTTCGATCCGCTTCGCGGACTGGATCTCCTCGTCCCGGGTGAGCATAGAAATCTCGCCCATCTGCATCAGGTACATGCGCACCGGGTCGTCGGTTGATACGACCGAACCCCGATTCGACACATTGCCGTCGGCATAATCGGGTGTAGATTTGTGGCGGGCGGCGGACGCTTTCGCCGTCTGCTGACGTTTGGTACTGCCGTTAGTGGAGGCCGAATCGGCGCCACGCACCTTTTTCGGAGCACCATTGGTTTTAACCTCGCGGCGATTGCCGGTTACCTGCTTCCGCATTGCCAAATTCACGTCCTCCCGGTAAGAATTCATCCTTAATAAGTGCGTGCCTCCTTCGGTACGCAGATAAAATGCCAAAGTAATTAAAGTCTTTACGGAAATTAGCAGGCCTTCGGTTCACCCATCATTTAGGGGGCGTACTTGCAAAGATTGGTTAACACCCCGTCGCGGCGTTGATTGATTTTCGAAACATCAGTGGCGATCCGCGTTGGCGAAAAACATCAGGCCCCGAATTCGGTACCGCGGCAACTGGCTGAGTTCATCGGGCTTTGTGTTTTGCGGCGGATCGGCAAAACTGATGCTTATGGATCACGACAACCCGTCCGATGCGTTGCGCCAAAACGGCAATGTAACACTCGCCAAATTGACCCGGAAAATTCACGAACGGAGGCCGCACCTCGCCCGCGGCGGCAGACTGGCTGCAATTGATCGTCAGCACCCGAAAAACCGGCTCACCGCCAGAGAGAAAATCGATTTGCCGCTTGACCTCGGGCCGCCGGTCTTGGAATGGGGCGGATGGCAGATGCACCAGCCGTTCGGCGGCGATCCCGCCACGGATCGACATCCCGGGGTAAACTGCTGCGAACCGCTGCGCTGGAAATCGTTTTACCACGGCCGGACAACTTTGACGCCATGAAAGGGTGACACCGCAATGTCACACATCCGAGTTCACAATCATGAAAACACGATGAGCATTGTGCTGGACCGCGCCGACAAGCGCAACGCGCTGACCCGCTCGATGTTGTCGGAACTACAACAAGCTTTTCACGACGCAAACATGCAAAAGAGCGCTCGCGCCGTCATCCTCAGCGGCAGCGGAACGGCATTTTGCGCGGGGATGGATTTGGCAGAGATGCTGGAGACCAAAGACCAGCCAAACGCTTACGAGTTGTGGGAGCGCGACGCCCGCGCGTACCGGGAACTGGTCGAAACGATGCTCCGCTTCCCCAAGCCGATCGTGGCCGCGGTGAATGGGCCCGCCGTGGCCGGCGGCGCGGGACTGGCGTTGGCCAGCGACGTCGTCGTGGCGGCCGACACGGCGACATTTGGGCTACCGGAACCGCGACGAGGCATCGTGGCGGGACTGGTTGCACCGTTGCTGCACTTTCGCACGGGAGGTGCGGTCGCGGCGTACCTGCTCTTGACGGCAAAGACAATCACGGCCACCGAGGCGCATCGGGTCGGCATTTTTCAAGAAGTCGTCTTGGACGACCAGGTCTGGGTCCGCGCGAACGAAGTGGCCACGCAGTGCGCAGCCTCAGCGCCCCAGGCCCTGCTGATGACCAAACGGATGCTCAATGAAACCATCGGACACGACATGCTCACCATGCTGGCCGCCGGCGCAGCCGCCAGCAGCGCCGCTCGAACCACAGAAGCGGCCGAAGAGGGATTGAGGGCCTTTCTGGAGAAGCGCGAACCGATGTGGTCTTAAAAACGGGTCGCGGACGCCGAGGCCCCCATCCCCGGGCCTGCCCATCAAGGTGAGAAAACACCCTGACCGCGGACTTCCTCGCTCACGATCGAGCCGTCGTGCAGCCCGCTGCCGACCAGCGCCGCCGAGCACCCAATCCGCCGCAGCTGACGCAAATCGTTACCGCCGCGAATTCCGCCCCCGGTAATGACCTCGATACCCGCATGACTCTGAACGATCGAGCGACACAAATCGAGCGTCGGACATCCGCCGCCCATACCGACGCTCGCTAAATCCAGTACGATTATCCGACGCCCGCCCATCTGGATGACTTCATCCGCTAGATCTACCGCTGAAAAACTGCGCAGCTTTGCGGAATCTGTCAGTAACTCGCCGTGCTTCAAATCCAGACTAAAAATAAATCGCCGCGGCCCGATGGCGGCGCAACAGTCGGCCGCCGTTTTCAAATCCGCAACCGATTCCAACGCGACAATCAATCCATTGATGCGGGGTTTGTCTCCGGCAAATTCGATGAGTTGATCGGCGTCTGTGCGACTTGAGATTCCCACGTCGATCCACAGCGAAAGACCGCAATCGGCTAAAACTGCCAGGTCGTCCCAGGCCGGTGATGTGCGGCCTTCGATTGCGTCCAGATCGGCAACATAGGCTTGCCGCAGGCCGAACTCGAACAGCGCGTGGCCGATTGACTTCACACGGGCATCCGCCGCGAGCCGGCTTTCGACCGGCCGATACAGATCGCGGCGGCCGGCCACAGCTCGGACGACCTGACCGGACTTGAGATCGATCGCAGCCACGATCTGCATTTGGCGTCACTCGGCCCAAAAAAGAAGCCCGGTCCCCTAAACAAACCGGGCTTCCACAATTTTTAAATCAACCGCTTGATGCGACCCGCTTACTCCAGCGGGAAATCGTCCTTCTCGACGTTCTTTTGCTGGTAGATCGGCATGTAACGGTAGTAGACTTCCAGCGTCATCGCGGCCATCGACGTGCAATACACGCGTCCGCCAGCCTTCGATCCGTGACCGCCGGTGGTGAAATACCAGCTCCCGCGGTCTTTGCCGTTCTTGACCTGCGTGCCCACCAGTTGATCGCGCATCACGTTGTTCCATCTCGTCCACAACTTGCCCTTCGGCCCGTCGTTCTGATACATGACCTGCGAGGCATAATAGTTGTAGTACATGTCGCCGGCATGCGGCCCCTTGGCACCGATGGCCTCAACGCCGCTGCGCAGCCCCGGGTCGTCCTTCCGTGCGCCAAGATAGTTGCGGCAGAGAATCCCGATCGCGGACGTGGCCGACGCGTTCGCGCGGTCGCCCGGCTTGCGATAGCCGTAAAACCCGCCGATGCCGTACGCATTTTCGGGGACGCCGGTCTGCACGATGTCGAGCCACTTGTTGGCCAGCGGCTTCACTTTTCCCGGCACGTTCAGGTGCGAGAGGATGCCGCTTTTCATCGCCATGACCTGCCAGCTAAAGACCGACGTGTTGCCGCCGGCCCGCGGCGTGTAAAGCCAACCGCCGTTTTCCGGATGCTGCGCCCAAACGATATAGTCCCAAGCCAGCTGAGCCGGGGCCTGCAAGCTGTAGTCATTGGTCATCCCAAACGCTTCGGCCAAGGCACAGGCCGCCAGCCCGTGGCAGTACATGTGTTCGTGGCCTGCCCCGTCGGCTTCAAACAGGCGGCCGGCATTGTTGGCCACAATCATGTTGCCAACCAAATACTTGACGCCTTTACGTACCGTTTCCTTGTACTTGCCATCCTGATGGGTGTAACCGGCACCAAGGAAGGGCATCAGTGCGATGCCGGTGGCGCCCATTTTGCTTTTTTTGTCGCCCGGGTTGGCATAACCACTGCACTTGTCGCCCGCCGTGTGGTTCCAACTCCAACTGCCGTTGCGGTTCTGATGGTCGGCCAGCCAACGCAATGCCGCCTCGACGGCATCTTCGCTGCCCTTGCTACCGCCTCGTCCCGCCGCGCCGGCGCGGCCGCGCGTCCGTGAACCACCAAGTCCCGAAGCCGAGAAACCGCCGATTGTGTCGCTGAGACCCGACGTTGCCGCTTCCGTTGCGAAATCATTAAACTCAATCTCGGCAGCCGCCAATTCCTGTTCTGTGTTGTCATTGTCGATTTCGACCTCGGGGCTCTCAACCTCGAAATCCTGTGGCGAAACGATTTCCTCAACAACTTCCGTGGCGGTGATGTCCTCCTCCAAATCGGCGTCGTCCTCTTCTTCGAGTTCTTCGTCGTCGACGATCTCGGGCGGATTAAAAGTGATCGGCTTTTCTTTGTCATCGCCGTCGAGGGGCAGCGTCCACAGCGCGAGCACGAGCAGCAGAATCATGTGAAAGACCATGCTGGCCAGCCAGCTGGGACTCTGGCGAAGCCATTCGCCCATAACGCCTTCTTCTTCGTCGTACTCTTCTTCGTCGTCTTCCGCGTCATGAGACTGGCGGGCTTTGTCTCGCATCTTCTGCTGATTCGCCGCGACGGCTCCGCCAGGTTTATCGGGCCGCACCGGACGTTTCGTCGGTCCCTGCGATTTCGAGGACGCCGCTGGACGTGAAGGTTTTTGGGGAGGCTGAGACATTCGTGCAATCCTCGTGTAATGTTCCTACTACTTCTACGGGCCAGATGAGCGGGTGACTGAAGATCACAAACCGTTTGGCCGGCACCCCTTCGATTCTACGTGTCTCTAAACTGGGTGTCTCTAAACTGGGTGTCTCTGTATCTCTAAACTGACCAGACCCCGCCGAGAACCGGCCAAAGCCGTCGCCGCAAATTCTCCCGGCTTATGTGCTTACGATACGGCCCGAAAGCGCTCCACCATTATGTCCGGATAAGGCCGTCCCTGCCATACACCATCGTTGTTTCGGTGTAGATTTATTCCCAGAAATTGGGCGATTTATCCGGAAAATCGCGGGTGGACCGGTAAATATTCCAAACTTGACAGCTGGTTGTGGCCGCCGCGTTGTCTGGCGGAATGGACTCGATAACGATTAGAATGGTCGCCTGCAGTCATCGAGCAGAATCGACTTCGAGAGTGACTGCGTATTCACAGTTCCAGATAGGGGTCACCGATGGCCAACAAAGGCAAGGGAAGAAAGAAGAAACTGGAAACCATATTCCTCGTGTGCGAAGAAACCGGTGACCAAAACTACACGCTCCGGCGAAAACCGGGCGGTGAGAAGTTAAAGCTGAATAAGTACAGCCCACGCCTCCGCCGTCACACACTGCATGTGGAGAAGAAGAGGTAGTTACGTAAGCATGCCCAAGACTTGGCGGATCGCGCCGCATGACGCGGCTGAACTTGAATCCCTCTGCCGAGCGGTCGGAGTTCCTTCGCTCGTCGCGCAAATGCTGATCCGCCGCGGTATTACCGACGCTTCGCGGGCAGCAAGCTTTCTGAATCCTAAACTCACCGATCTGCGTGATCCGGTAATGTTGCCCGGCGTCAACGACGCGGTCGAGATCATCAGCGCCGACATCGCGGCCAAGCGGCGAATTGTCATTTACGGCGACTATGACGCGGACGGCATGTCGGGCACGTCGATTCTGATCCACTGCTTGCGGCTGCTCGGCGCGAACGTTGGTTACTACGTCCCCAATCGCCTGGACGAAGGCTACGGGCTGAACGATAAAGCGATTGACAAACTCGCGGCCGCCGGCGCCGAACTACTGATTACCGTCGACTGCGGCGTCGCCAACATTGACGAAATTGCCCACGCCCGCCGCATCGGATTGCGGGTAATTGTTACCGATCATCACACGACGGCCGATCGATTGCCCGAGGCCGAGGCCATCGTTCATCCGAAACTGCCGGGATGCCAATACCCATTCACGGGACTTTGCGGCGCGGGCGTAGCGTTCAAGTTGGCGTGGGCGCTTTGCCAGCGGGCATCGAACGCAAAGCACGTCAGTCCGCCGATGCGCGAATTTCTGCTTCAAGCCGTGGGGTTGGCCGCGATCGGAACGGTTGCCGACGTCGTTCCACTAGTCGACGAGAATCGTGTCCTGGTGCATCACGGATTAATCAGCCTCCGACATCGGCCGGTACTCGGTATGCGGTTGCTGATGCAGCGGACCAAGTTGGATCAAAAACCATACCTTTCCAGTGAGGACATCGGCTTTACGATCGCGCCCCGCATGAATGCGGCCGGCCGACTCGGCCAAGCGGCACTGGCCGTGGAGTTGTTGACCACTGCGGACCAGCAGCGGGCCGATGCGCTGGCGGTGTACATCGATGAACTAAACAAGACGCGCGACCGTCTGGAGCGCAGCGTCTACTTGGCCGCAAATCGTCAAGCGCTGGAGGCCGTCGAGGCCGGTGAAACGGCCCTCGTACTGGCCGGCCACGGCTGGCACGCCGGTGTGATTGGCATCGTCGCCGGACGACTGGCGGAAAAATACCATCGGCCAACGCTGCTCGCCGCGCTGGACGAGGCGGGCGTTAAACCCGGACTGGGAAGCGCCCGCAGCGTGCCCGGTTTCGATCTGGTCGAAGCGCTGAAGTCATGCCAACAGCATCTGGTTACTTACGGCGGACACGCGGCCGCTGCAGGCTTCCGCGTCGCGGAGAACAAAGTCGATGCTCTGAGGGCGGACTTCTGCGAATTGGCTGCCGAACTTATTCCCGAATCGCAGCGGGCCGCTGAACTGCACATCGACGGCGAAATTCCATTTAGCGGGTTAACGCTGAAGGCCATCGAACAATTGGAACGGCTGGCGCCCTTTGGTCAAGGCAATCCCCGCCCGCTGCTGTGCAGTACGGACGTGCAACTGGGCGCCGCGCCGCGGACGATGGGTGGGGGCGACCGGCATCTGTCGTTACAACTCGAGCAGCACGGCGTGCGGTATCGTGCGGTCGCTTTCGGGAAAGGCGAGAGGTGCGACGAGTTGTCCGCGGCGGTCGGTCCGCTATCGTTCGCGTTTCGCCCGGTCATCAATGCATTTCGCGGACAGCGAAAAGTCGAACTACACGTGGAAGACTGGCAGCTGCCGGACGCGGATCAGGACAACTTGGCGACGGTCACTGCCCACGCAAATGCGGAGGCGTCCCCGGATCGATAGACGGGACAAAAAAGTCGCTGTAAATCCGCGTACTCGGCAACATTCCTTTCAGATTTTTAACGCCCTCGTTGGTCACTTTTGTTCGTTCGACGTTCAATACCTGCAACTGTTTAAGCTGCCCCAGGTCGAACAGCCCCGTGTCACCCACGCCGGTTTCGGCCAGTGCCAATTCTCTCAATTGCTGGAGCGACGTTAGGTGGATCATGCCTGCGTCGGTAATGCCCTTACAGCCCGACAAGGTCAAACTCCGCAGGTTAGGCAGCTGGGCAAGGTGCTCCAAAGCCGAATTCGTAATGCTGGTGTTGGCCAAAGTGATTTCTTCAATGTTCTTCAACGGCTTGACGTGCACTAGGCCCTGGCTGGTTATTCCCGTTCCTTCCAAAAAAAGGAACGTTACGTTGGTGAACTTCGGCAAGCTCAGCATGCTGGCGTCGGTGAGTTCCGGAGAGGTTGATCGAAATTCGGCCACCCGGAAAGTCGACGGCGGTGCGGTATTGACAAATTCCAGGAAATGCTTGTCGCTGCGAAGTTCAGGAATCCGCAGCTCGCCACTAGCCGCCTCGCCTTCCTCTTTGCGATCGAGAATGATTGTCGTACCTTTCTTCGAGTCCGAAAAATCCTTGACGGCCTGCTGGTCGGCGGTCCTTGCTTCCCAGTCAATATCAACGGCGCGGTTGTTGCCCCGAGGAGGTGGACTGTCGTCCGAACAGGAACAGCCCCAAAGCCCGACGAGCATCGATACACCACAGAGCGGCAATGCCGTAAATTTCCAACCCGTTTGCATTACAAAACAACCTCCCTAAACAAAAAGTGCCCGGCGACGGCAGGCCCGTCGTGACTAGGCAACGGCGAGCCCATCTTACTACATCTGCGCCATAAGTTTAGCCGTCTGTCAACTTGATATTTCCATTAGGGGCCCGCAGATTCAACAGCTTTGGACTGGTCATATCCATGC
>JAYGDO010000522.1:0-16250 GCA_046582885.1 Pirellulales bacterium
CAAGTCCTCGTGTGTTCATCGACACTAAAGTGTCCGAGCGGAGAGCTCGTGTGTTCATCGACACTAAAGTGCCCAAGCGAAGAGATGGAACAGCGCGCGAATCAAGTGAAGGGACAAAAAACGTTTGGCTCCTCGGCATAAGCGGCGTAGATGACGTCACCGGTCCACGTGTCGGCCCATGGCCGGACAAACTGATTGATGATTATCGACAAGGTAAACCTTGAACAAAACAAACCGCTGGCGTTTAGAGAGGGCATAAGATGAACGGAAATATCCGCAGCGCGTTCACGTTAATTGAGATGCTGATTGTCGTCGTGATCATGGCGATCTTGGCCGCCACGATCATTCCGCAGTTCACGCATTCGGCTGCAGGTGCGGAAGCCGCCACGACGAAATTCAATCTCCATACACTTCGTTCACAGATCGAACTGTTCAAAGCCCAACACGGTGGTGTCGCTCCCGCACTGGACGCAGCCACCAATACAATTACGGAACTGACGACGATTACGACGTTCAAGGGCCAGCAGTATGGCCCCTATCTAACCATCATTCCGGAAGACAGCATCACGACAGGCAGCGGCGTCTACGCCAGCATCTCACCCATCGGCAGTACCGACGTTACGGGCAACGGAGGCTGGCGGTACGACGCCACCACCGGTGAAATTCACATCAACAATTCGGCACACGTCGACAAGTAAACGCCCGCCGTAGATGAACACACGCCCCACACCCTCCGCATGTCACCGCGTACGGAGGGTTTTTTATTTGACGGCAGGCCAGTAGAAACTGGCGGCCTTTGCGGACGTAACAGAGCCTACAAAACGACTGGTCCACAAACGGGTTGTTGGGTGAATTCGGTTGCCGTAGATTAGTGGGCGCAACGTGCGAGTCAGGCGAGACGAAACCGCCCCGTGATGAGCAAGTCGAGCAAGAAAAGCCGCGACGCGGCGTACCACGCCGCCGTACCAAAAGCGGTTGTAAACCGGCTCAGCCTGTATTTGCGCGAATTGCAAGGCTGTTGGACAACGGTCTCAAGACGATAAACTCCGGCGACCTTGGGGCCTTTCTTGGGTTCACCGACGTGCAGGTCCGCAAAGATCTGGTTATTTCGGACAATTCGGGTACCCGGGGGTCGGCTATCGAACCGACGAGTTGGTCGGGGCGCTGCGACAAATTCTCGGAACGCACCTAGGCTGGAACGTGGCCATCGTCGGTATCGGCAATCTCGGCCGTGCGTTGCTCGGTTATCGCGGGTTTGCTCATCAGGGATTCAAGATCGTCGCGGCCCTGGACAGTGACGCGAAAAAAATTGGCAACTCCGTCGAGGGCCTTGGGGTCGAAGATATCTCCGAGTTGACCAAATTGTTTTGCAGTAAGAAAATCAAACTTGGCATGATTGCCGTGCCCGCTACTGCCGCGCAGGTGGTGGCAGATCGGATGGTCGAGGCGGGAATCGAGGGCATCGTCAATTTCGCTCCGATAACGATCAAGCTGCCCGACCGCGTCAGTTTAGTCGGCGTTGATTTGGCGATCGAACTGGAGCAAATCGCCTTCGCCGTTGTGAATCGACGCGGCGTCCGTTAAGCTTCCTCAAACCGAATTGGCCCGTGGTGTAATTGGTAACACACTGGATTTTGGTTCCAGCATTCCAGGTTCAAGTCCTGGCGGGCTAGCTTCGCGGCGGCGGGGTTCACCGGCAAAGCGGCTGATTTGCTTGGTTCCCTCCCGGGAAAGACTTCCGGCGTTCTCACAATACGCCGAATTCGTCGAACGCTTCGCCGGCTTTCATACCGCCGCAAATCGCGTCGCGCACTTCATTTTCGGCATGGACCTTTTGCCAGGCCCGCTCGATTGCTTCCGCTTCGGCCTGTTGAGGGACAACGACGACGCCATCGACATCGGCAAAAACAAGATCGCCCGGCGAAAATCGAACTCCGTCAATTCCGACCGGCACATCCAGATCAACGACCCGCTGACGGTCTCGGCTATCGTAAGGTAACGTACCCCGGGCAAAGCAGGGAAAGCTCATCTCCCGCATGCGGTGGACATCTCGCACCGCACCATCGACAATCGCGCCGACGCATCCCCGATTCCGGGCGGCAGTCGAGAGCAGTTCGCCCCACACCGCCGAGTTCATTGATCCACTTGCAGCGGCAATCAATACTTCGTCGGGATGGCAGGAATCGACCGCGGCCAGTTCCAATTCATACGGTTTCGGGTCTTCGTGGAACATGTCGGCCCACAATGTCGTTTTGCAGCGTCCGACCAGCAGTCCCCCGCCAGAAAATGCCTGCAGCACCACCCGCGGTGATTGATTGTGAAAGCCGAGCGCATCGAGCGCGTCGGAGACGACGGCCGCATACAGCGACTCGCGCATCATGGGAATCGTAATTTCACCTGGTTGATGATCGGGCATCGTCCGAGATTCCTCTGAAAAACATCTGGCTGCTTCGCCGTGGCCGTTTGCAATGTGTTAATGTATAGCGCTGGACGGAGGAAGTCACGTTATCAAGGCAACAATCCATGCGCGTCGGAATCGTTGGCCTGCTGCACGAGTCGAATACGTTTATTTCCGAACAGACGCAGTTCGCTGATTTCCACAAGGACATACTGCTGGAGGGCGACGACGTCCGTCGCGAACTGGAACGTGCACACCACGAAATCGGCGGTTTTTTTGCGGGGCTCGAAGAGACCGACATTGAGGCCGTCCCCATTTTCGCGGCCCGCGCCGTGCCACACGGGCCGGTCCAGAAAAATTCGTTCATCCGATTGCTAGAGTTGATGTTTGCCCAATTCGACCGCGCGGGGCCGCTAGACGGGCTATTGGTGGCCGCGCATGGTGCGATGGTCGCCGAGTCGTTCTCGGATGCGGACGGATACTGGCTGACGCGGATCCGCGACCGCAGGGCGCAACCGCGGCTGCCGATCATTGCGACACTCGATCCGCACGGCAATTTGTCACGGCCGATGGTCGAGGCTTGCGATGCCTTGATTTCATATCGAACGAATCCTCATTTGGATCAGCGCGATCGAGGAATCGAAGCGGCCAACTTGATGGCGCACACCTTGCAAAACAAAATTCGGCCGAGGATGGCGGCGGCGTTTCCCCCGTTGGCAATTAATATCGAGCGGCAGGGTACCGGCGACCCGCATTTGGCATCCTTGTACGAATTTGCCGACAATATGTTGCGGCAGCCAAGCGTGTTGTCTAACAGCATCATGCTGGGGTTTCCATATGCTGACGTCGAGGAAATGGGTTCGGCCGCAATTGTCGTCACGAATGATGACGCCGATTTGGCGCCGCAACTAGCTTCACAACTTGGCGAGGAACTCTGGTCGCGGCGTGATGATTTCGACGGGCGGTTGATCGGAATCGCAGATGCCCTCGAGCAGGCAGTACGGCTTCCTGGCCCCGTCTGCCTGCTCGACATGGGTGATAACGTTGGAGGTGGATCGCCGGCGGACGGCACTTACCTCGTGCACGAGATTGCCGAACGCCGAGTCGATCGATCATTCGTGTGTCTGTGCGACGGTGCCGCTTCGCGATGGGCGAGGCAAGCGGGATTGGGCGCTACCTTGGAAATTCCGGTGGGCGGGAAAACGGATGGGCGGCATGGCCTACCGCTTAAGGGCCGGTTTACCGTCATCAGTTTGCACGACGGTCAATTTCGCGAACCCGAACCGAGACACGGTGGCATGTCTAATTTCGACCAGGGGCAAACAGCGATCGTGAAATCTGAATTCGGTTTGACGATCATGCTCACTGAGCACCGCATGCCCCCATTTAGCATCCGTCAACTCACGAGCTGCGGCCTGGACCCGAGCTCGTTTCAAATCCTCATCGCCAAGGGCGTCCACGCCCCGATTGCCGCCTACGCGCCGGTGTGCAAACATTTCATTCGTGTCAACACTCCGGGTTGTACGACAGCGGACCTGGGAGCACTCGCGTACAAGCATCGCCGACGCCCGTTGTTTCCATTCGAACGAGATGTTAAACCGCACTCACAGTAAATTTGCCGCGTGAGAAAGCACCGCCGACCGCAACAACTGCACGGTGAACGGTTAGAATAATGGGATATAAAATACGGTCTCTGGGAAAAAATAAATGAACTTGGTAGCCACGACGACCCGCGCCACCGTTGTTTTCTCGCTAACGATTGTTCTCCCCGCCTTTGCGGCCCGTTCCGCTCCTGCCGCCGAACCGCCGCCGAACATCATTTTTCTGCTCGTCGATGACTTGGGGTGGACCGATCTCGGCTGTTTTGGCAGCGACCTGTACGAGACGCCCAACATCGATGCGCTGGCGGCGCAGGGCACAAAATTTACAGACGGCTACGCGGCCTGTACCGTTTGCTCGCCAACGCGGGCGGCATACATGACCGGCAAGTATCCCGCGCGGCTGCATCTGACCGACTGGATTGCCGGACACATGCGGCCAAACGCCAGATTGCGGATTCCCGATTGGCAGAAGTGGTTGAGCCGCGACGAAACGACAATCGCCGAGGCGCTTAAATCCGCCGGCTATGCGACGTGCCACATCGGCAAATGGCATCTGGCAAAACGCGGCGCAAGCGTAAGAGATTTTTATCCCGAACATCACGGGTTTGACGTGAATATTGCCGGCAGCAGTCACGGTGCGCCGGGCAGTTATTTTTTTCCGTACCGGCGGCCGGGTGAAAAGGGTGAATTTCGCGTTGGTCGCATTCCAACCGAGGGCAAACCGGGCGACTATCTTACGGATGCTCTCACGGACGAAGCGCTGGCATTTATTGAACAGTCCAAAGGCTCGCCTTTCTTCTTAAGTTTTCCCTATTACAACGTCCACACGCCGATTCAAGGCAAAGCTGAGTATGTGAAAAAGTATCAAGCGAAAGTAAAACCGACACTGCGGCATAAAAACGCGACTTACGCCGCCATGATCCAGAGCGTTGACGACAGTGTTGGCCGCATTGTGGCGAAGCTGAAGGAACTCAGCCTGGTGGACAACACCGTGATCTTCTTTACCGGCGACAACGGTGGGTTAAAACTGCGCAACATTACGACGAACGCGCCGCTCCGTGCGGGCAAAGGCTCCAGCTACGAAGGCGGTGTTCGCGTTCCGACATTTGCGGTTTGGCCGGACGTGACCAAACCGGGCAGTGAATGCAGCGTGCCGATTGTCACATGTGACTTCTATCCGACCATGCTGGAAATTGCCGGTGCGGCGGGCGACGCGCGGCACAATAAGAACGTCGATGGCAAGAGCATCGTTGGCTTATTGAAAGCCCCTTCGGCGACGTTGGACCGTGATGCCATCTTTTGGCACTATCCGCACTATCACCCGGGAGGCGCAACGCCTTACGGCGCAGTACGCTCGGGCGATTGGAAGTTGATTAATTTTTACGAAGACATGCGGGTTGAACTTTACAACCTAAAGGACGACATTGGCGAAGCGAATGACTTGGCGAAATCCAACACGGCGCAGGCAAAATTACTGCAAGACCGGCTGCGGGCGTGGCGGACCGCTGTCGGTGCGCAAATGCCAACTGCAAATCCTGACCACCAGACAAAAAAACAGAAGCAAAGCTGATGGACTGTTCACCACAGGGAAACGGAGGAAAGACGGACGATTCCCGGCGCTCAATGTGCCTTCGTGGTTTCGTTCTTTCCGTGAAGTTGTGTGCGATTTTCGCAGGCTGCGGTCCAGCCAGTTCCACACCGCAACCGATCCCGGAACTACTCTGGGGCCAACGCGGCACCAGCGCGGGACGACTGCAAAAACCCCGGGCTGTGGCGATTGACGAACAGGACCGTCTTTACATTGTCGATATGTCGGCCCGCATCCAAGTATTCGACCCCGACGGCAATCTGCTCCGCGCCCCATGGCAGACGCCCGCTTCAGAACACGGCAAACCAACGGGTCTTTCGATCGACCGAGACGGCAACCTGATGGTCGCCGACACGCATTACTACCGCATCCTATTTTATTCACCGGACGGCAGACTATTGCGGAAAAAGACCCTCGGTGGAACGCTGGGACGCGGACCGGGCGAATTCGGCTTAGTGACCGACGTGGTGCAGGATTCCAAACGAAACTACTACGTTTCCGAGTACGGAAATAACGACCGCATCCAAAAATTCTCGCCGGACGGTGACTTTCTCTTACAATGGGGAGGCCATGGTTCGGACCCGGGGCAATTCCGCCGCCCTCAAAACATGGCGATTGACCAGAGCGATCAGATTTGGGTCGCCGATGCCTGCAATCATCGCATCCAGGTCTTTGATACCGACGGTCGTCTCGTCAAAATATGGGGGAGTCAAGGTCGAGCGGCGGGCGAGCTGACTTACCCCTATGATTTAGTGATCGACAACGGGTTTATTTACATCTGTGAAATGGGGAACAATCGCGTCCAAAAGCTAACCGTTGATTGGCAGCCCATAGCGACCTGGGGCCGCAGCGGTCGCACCCCGGGAAAACTTTACAACCCGTGGGCACTAATCCGGGACAGCAAGGGAAGATTGCTGGTGATCGACACGAATAATCATCGAGTGCAGAGAGTTCGGATGTAGTCAACCTAAAGCGGACTCCAAGAATGAACGCCCTGCCGGGGCGGATCCGCAAATGACCCGGCAGGAACTTCGCCCTTCCGGATTGTATCTTTGAAGCTGCTTCGACCGACCACAAATCATGAAGATCATTTTCGATTCGCCCTGGTACTTGCTGTTGCTGTTGCTGCTACCTGCACTGTGGGTTTGGAGTTATCGAAGCTTGGCGGGACTCGGACGGATTCGGCGGGTGCTTTCGCTGGGCCTGCGGACGTTGGTGATGCTCTTGCTGATCTTCGCCGTGGCCGACATGCGGCTGCTGCGGACAAGTGAAAAGCTGACGGTTGTCTATTTGCTCGACCAATCGGCGAGTATCCCCGCGGAACAACGGGAGGCCATGGCCGACTTCGCCCGCGAATCGGTCGCCCAACATCGTGTCGCATTGCGTGAGGACCGCGCGGCGGTCATCGTTTTTGGCCGCAAACCTGACATCGAAGTTGGGCCAATCAACGCGGACCTACCCCTAGCGGCAAATCTCGAAACGGAAGTTGATCGGGAATTCACGGATCTTGAATCGGCCATGACCATGGCAAAAGCCATGTTCCCCGAAGATGCCGCCAAACGCGTCGTCATTATTACCGACGGCAACGAAAACCTCGGGGACGCGATGGAACAGGCGCATAACCTTGCGAGTAGCGGCATCAGCCTCGACGTGTTGCCAATCCAGATTGGCAATCGTGCTGATGTGTCGGTGGAAAAAGTCACAATCCCCGCCGATGTCCGCCAGGGGCAGCCGTTCGACTTGCGAGTTGTACTAAATAACAATTCAGATCGCGTCGCGCGGGGCAAAGTCAAAATCGTCCGCAAGGCGGGTGATCGTTCGGCCAATTTGGGCGAGTACCAAGTTGAGTTACCGCCCGGAAAAACAGTGCTTTCGACGGATAAAGGAACGCCCGAGACGATCCGTCGCCCTGACTTTTATACCTACGAAGCAATTTTTACCGCCGATGAAAACACGGAAAACGCGCAGCGCGAAAACGATCGCGCAACGACCTTTACTCATGTCCGCGGTCAGGGTCAGGTGCTGGTCGTAGAAGATTATGATAACCCCGGCGAGTTCGAACACTTTGTCGACGTGCTGCGGCAGGAGCAGTTAGCGGTCACGGTAATCTCTAGCAACGAGTTGTTTACGAGCCTGGCTGAGTTGCAGCGCTACGATACGGTCATTCTGGCTAACGTCCCGCGGGCCGGCGGCGGCGAAAAAGAAGTTCGTAATTTTAGCGACGAACAGATCAGCATTCTGGTCCGCAACACCGAGCAAATGGGAGCGGGAATGGTGATGCTGGGCGGCCCCAATTCGTTCGGCGCGGGCGGTTGGATCAACACGGAAATCGAAAAGGCCATGCCGGTCAATTTTCGGATCGACAACGCGAAAATCGCCCCCGTCGGCGCTTTGTGCCTGCTGATGCATGCCGGCGAACTGGACAACGGCAACCACTGGCAACGCGTCATCGCCCAGGAATCGATCAAGGCACTCGGCAATCAGGATTACTGCGGACTACTGCAATGGGACTTTGCAAAAGGCAGTGACGATTGGCTGTGGAAGCCGGGATTTGCAAAGGTGGGCCGCAGCCGCAAAAAAATGTTGGCCTCGTTGGACCGGATGACGCCCGGCGACATGCCCGAATTCGGCCCCGGCATGCGGAGAGCGGCTCTGGCATTTAAAAAAGTGACCGACGCGGCAACCAAGCACATGATTATCATCAGCGACGGTGATCCAACTCCGCCGCGGCAAAGCGATATCGATCTGTTTAAGGCACAAACTCCGCCTGTGGTCGTGACGACGGTATTGGTTGAAGGGCACGGCCCGGGAGCCTCCCAGAACTGGGCATCCGTAATGCGGAACATCGCCGCGCAGACCGGCGGCAAATACTACAAAGTGAACAGCGGCCGCGCGTTGCCGCGGATTTACCAGCGCGAAGTTCGTCGATTTGCCCAGCCACTAATCTATCAAAGCGATCGGGGCTTCGTGCCGCTGGTTCGAGGCGGGCACGAAATCATTCACGAAATCGAACGTCCGCCGCCGTTGAACGGTTTCATTTTGACGACGGTCAAAGATGATCCGCTTGTCGAAGTATCTATGCTCGCCCCTCCGTTTCGTACCGACAAAGGCGCGGTGCCGGAAAAGAACCGAACCATTTTGGCCACTTGGAATTTCGGCCTGGGCCGCACGGTGGCTTTTACTTCCGATGCCGGTGAAACATCGCAGGCCTGGGCGCGAAACTGGCGTCAGTGGGACGATTTTCGCAAGCTGTTCAGCAAGATTGTCCGTTGGTCGATGCGACCGGTGGACGAGAAGGCCAACTTTATGGTGGCCACAGATGTCACAGACGGCAAAGTCCGAGTCATGATCAACGCTTGGGACAAGGACGACGAGTATCTGGACTTTCTCAACATGACTGGAACCGTCGTCGGTCCCGACAACGCCCCGCTTGATATCAGCGTTCGCCAGGTCGCACCGGGGCGCTACGTTGGCGAATTCGATGCGATGGACGCCGGCAGTTACATGGTGTTGGTCAACCCGGGCCGCGGCGGCGCGCCGGTTCGCACCGGCGTCAACGTTCCGTATTCGGCCGAGTACCGTGATCGCATGGCGAATCTAACATTGCTACAGGACATCGCGGCGATTACACCTGACGGAGGCAAACCGGGAATCGTGATGGAACACGAAAAACTACCGATCAACGATCCGAAGTTCGCCGAACAGTTCAACAACTTCCGCCATGATTTAAGAAAGGCTACCAGCCGCGAAGACATTTGGTACTTGCTGCTGTTCACAGCAAGTTGCTTGTTTTTCTTCGATGTGTTCTTCCGCCGGGTACAGGTCAGTTTCGCCTGGGTCGGCGCCGCCGTCGACGCCATTGGCCTCGCCGTATTCGGCCGCGAGCCGGCACCGGTCACAGGCGAAACAATGTCGCGGCTACGCGCGCGCAAAGCGGAAATTTCCGGCCATATTGAACAACGACGCGCGGCCGCACGATTCGAGCCCACAGCCGATGCTCCAATGAACGACGACCCGCTAGGGGACGACTCGCCGTCTGATGCATTAGATAGACCGACGGCAACCGAACCGCTCACGCCGGACACGGAATCGGAAGATGATACCTACACCAGTCGCCTACTCAGGGCTAAAAAGAAAGTCTGGGAGGATCGTGGCAAACAATAAACCCTTATCCGCTACACACCACCAAAAGGGATTCACCGCATGAGTATTGGCGAAACGATGCAACAACGGGCCGAAGAGTTCGCGCAGCGCTACGGCGCGGTCCGCGATCAACTCGCGCGGGTCATTGTCGGCCACGATGAAGTCATTCACGGGGTGCTGACGTGTATGTTCGTCGGAGGACACTGTCTGTTGGAAGGCGTCCCCGGACTCGGTAAGACGTTACTGGTGCGTTCTCTGGCCGGCACGTTGGATTTGAACTTCTCACGCATACAATTCACGCCTGATCTGATGCCCGCCGACATCATTGGGACAAATATGGTCATGGAAGATGAAAGCGGCAAACGGTTCTTCGAGTTTCAAAAGGGCCCCGTCTTCACACAGATTTGCTTGGCCGATGAAATCAATCGAGCGACGCCCAAGACGCAGTCGGCGTTGTTGGAAGCAATGCAAGAGCGTACGGTCAGCGTAGCGGGCAACACCTTTCAACTCGACGCCCCTTTCTTCGTCATGGCGACACAGAACCCACTGGAACAAGAGGGCACGTATCCGCTGCCGGAAGCCCAGTTGGATCGGTTTTTCTTCAAACTGAACGTTGGCTACTCCAACCGAGAACAGCTTTCGGTGATTCTCGAACGCACCACGCGCGGCGACGTGATCGAACCCGAAAAGGTGATGGATGGCGAAGAAATCAGCAAGTGGCAACATTTAATCCGCGAAGTAATTCTCGCACAGCACGTTCAGGATTACGCCGTGCGATTGACACTGGCCACGCATCCCGACGGACCATTCGCCCTGCCGATCACCAACCAATTCCTCCGTTGGGGTTCCAGTCCGCGCGGCGCGCAAACGTTGGCTCTAGCCGCAAAAGTCCGCGCGCTGCTCGAGGGCCGCTACAACGTGAGTTTCGAAGACGTGCGTCGCGTTTTTCTGCCGGCGATGCGGCATCGCGTAATCTTGAACTTTGAGGCACAGGCTGAAAACATCAATGCCGACCAAATACTGTTGGAGATTCTTGAGAAAGTACCCGAGAGAGTCGAAGAAGCGGCGGCAACGACTGAAGCGGTCTAGTCCATCCCATCGTAGATATACAACGGGCCCCGAAGGTTTCATTCGCGTCTCTGTGGTGTCTAAAAACGGTTCTCATGACAACGTCGCAATCCAACTTGCTCAGTCCGCAATTACTGGCGCAACTCGAGCGCCTCGAACTGGTCAGCCGTAAAATCTACCGCGGCCAGATGAAAGGCGAGCGGCGAAGTCCGCGCAAGGGACAGAGTGTCGAGTTTGCCGACTTTCGCCACTACGTACCCGGTGACGACATTCGCTTCATCGACTGGAACACCTATGCGAGGCTCGACAAGCTGTTTCTCAAGCTGTTTCTTGAGGAGGAAGACCTTCACTTTTATGCGCTAATCGATGCCAGCTCATCGATGGATTTTGGCGAACCATCCAAGCTGCAATACGCCAAACAACTCGCTGCGGCGCTGGGCTTTATCGGTTTGGCCCGTGCGGATCGCGTACGGATCGAAACTCTCGGCCAGCCCGCACGCGTGCCGGGTCCGGTGTTGCGGGGCCGCCGCAGTTTGTGGCAGATGATGGAGTATTTGGAAGGTATCGAGGGAGGCGAAACGGTCCAGCTAGAACAAGGCGTTAAGAATTTTTGCTTACGCAACAGCGGCAAAGGCATCGTTGTCTTGATCAGCGACTTGATGGACAAAAACGGCTATGAATCGGCGCTGCGATATCTACTTTCACGAAATATGGATATCTACGTGATTCAGGTTCTTTCGAAGGAGGAAATCGACCCGGATATCACCGGCGACCTGCGTTTGGTGGACTGTGAAGATTCGGACGTTGCCGAAATTACCGTCAGTACACCATTGCTGGGACGGTACAAGAAAACGCTCAATTCGTTTGTCTCGGGCGTCCGCGCGTTCTGTAATCGTCGTGGCATGTCCTACCTGATGGTTTGCAACGAAACACCCGTTGAGCAATTGGTTTCCAATCTGCTTCGCAGGCAAGGGTTGGTCCGCTGATGGAAATCGTCAGTATGTTAAATTGGTGGCAGTGGGCGATTCTGGCGTGCGTGCCGCCGGCAATTGTTGCGCTCTATTTCCTGAAACTCAAACGGTTGCCGGTCGAGGTTCCCAGTACCTATCTGTGGCGTAGATCGATCGAGGACCTGCACGTCAACAGCTTGTGGCAAAAGCTACGCAAAAATCTGTTGCTGTGGCTGCAACTTTTATTGCTGGCTCTGATCATCATCGCGCTGCTGAATCCGAGCATCGAGGGAGAAAAGTTCTCCGCCGAGCGGTTTGTTTTCATGGTCGACCAATCGGCCAGCATGAGCACGCTCGATGGCAATTCAGGCAGCGGCGATTCGGATGACACTACACGACTGGACGAAGCCAAACGCCGCGTCGCGAGGTTGATCGAAGCGATGAACACCGGCGACAAAGCGATGATCATTCGGTTTTCTGATGAAGCAAAAGTTGTCCAGGAATATACGACCAATAAGAGTCTGCTACTGGAACAACTCAATAGGATTGAACCCACGGCGCGGCGCACGTCGATTGTCAACGGCCTGGGACTGGCAGCCGGATTGGCGAATCCAGGCCAGACGGCGACCGAAGAGCAGGACTCCGCCGCCGCCGAAGCGCGGCCCGCGCAACTTTATGTGCTCAGCGATTTTAAATTTCCCGACGTCAGCGATTTTTCGCTGGGCAATCTAGAGCCAAGATTTGAAATGGTCGGCAGCCGCGAAACGGGCAACGTCGGCATCGTTGCATTTTCCACGCGACGACACGACCGCCGACCTGACCGGTTAAGCGTCTTCGCACGGATCGAAAACCTCACGGATAAAGACGTCGATTTAACGCTTAACCTGCATTTGGACGGCCGTTGGATTGACGGCAAAGAGGCAACAATCCCCGCCGGAAAATCGCACGCCGTCCCACTCGCACCGATCAATGACATCGAAACCGGAGTGCTGAAATTAACCCACGATTTTGATGACGCCTTACAAGTCGATAACGAAGCTTGGGCCGTGGTGAATCCGCCGCATCGCAGCCGCGTCCTGTTTGTTACCCCCGGCAACATCGCCTGGCAGCGCGCTTTTAACACCGGTAAGACGCAGGAACTGACCCGTGTGGATTTTGCCTCGCCGCAAGAATTGAAAACAGACGCATACAAGAGGAAGGCCGAAACCGGACATTATGCCTTGATCATTTACGACCGTTGTCAACCGCAGCAGATGCCGCGGTGTAACACGCTGTTTATCGGTTCAATGCCGCCCGATGACCGCTGGCAACGAGGGGACGACATTCAGGCGCCTCAAATTATCGACACCGAGCGAACTCACCCGCTGATGCATTTACTGGAGTTGGGGGATGTCGATATCTGGACCGCTTTTAAAGTGCTGCCGCCGTCCGGCGGCGGCACTTTAATTGACTCGCACCAAGGCGCAATTTTCGCGATCGGCCCGCGCGAAGGTTTTGAGGACGCCGTGCTGGGTTTTGAATTCGAAAGTGTCGACGAGGATGGCAATCGAACTTACAACACAACGTGGCCGTTACGTCGCAGTTTTCCGGTGGTCGTCCAGGAGATCATCCTCTATCTGGGTACAAGGCAAGAAGAAGTCACCGGCAGCACTGTGCCTCCCGGCCAGCCGTTCGTGATGTACGATCCGATTGGGCCTGTAGAATTGACGATCCGACAGCCCGACGGAAGTACCAGTTCGGTAAGTCACGACGACCGGCGGCGCTACAATTATTCTCGCACGAACATCCCAGGCATTTACGAAGTTATCAACCAAGGCAAAACCGAGAGAAGATTTTCCGTCAACCTGTTCAGTTCACTAGAGAGCGACATCAAGCCCGTAGCGGGAGCCGCCGCAAAGCGAATTGGCAACGTCGATGTTGATGTCAAGGCAAAACCGGACTGGGAGATTTCACGTCGCGAGCTATGGCGTTTGTTAGCCTTGCTGGGCCTAGTCGTTTTGGTACTGGAGTGGTATATCTATAATCGCCGAGTGTACCTGTGAGTTGCTGCAAGTTCCCCCAGACTCCAGGGGGAGCGTAAACGAGCGCATGAAGCGATGATAACAAAATCTCCAAGCCGGAAATCCCACCGCAAGCAGCGAAAAGTGATCAAAGGCAAACGTAAACGGCGAGGCAGCGTCGTCAATAAACTGGTCGAGCGCAACCTGATCCATCGCGTCAGCTATGACACGTATCGGGAGAAGGTCTGCGAAGTTTACGGCGGGGCCCGGGGCGCGATGCTGACGAAGTTCAGCCGGTTGTCAGGACACTTGCCACTAGGCGAGCGCTTGCTGCGGAAGCGCAAGTTTGACTTGCACGGTCTTGAATGCGTCCTGGACGTTGGCAGTGGTGCAGGGCAGATTCTTGGTCATTTGGTCAAGTACACCGATCCCTCCACGTGCATCACCGGTATTGATATTTCGGATACGATGCTGCGCCGCGCTCGACGTCGGATCAAAAGCGATCGTCCCGCACTGATCACGGCCGATCTTGCGCAACTTCCGTTTGCCAACGACACGTTCGATTGTGTCACCTGCGGATACGTGCTGGAACATCTGCCCGACCCGCGCGTGGGCTTGGCCGAGATCAGCCGAGTGATGCGGCCCGGCGCAAAGATGCTGCTGTTCGCCACCGAAGACAACTTTGGCGGTGCCTGTACAAGCCGCTTCTGGGCATGTCGCACATACAACCGGCAAGAGCTGCAGAAAATCTGCGCCAACGTCGGGCTGTTACTGGACGAAGAACTCTGGTTCACCCGGGTACACAAAGTCTTTCGTGCGGGCGGTATCTGCTGGTCGCTCGTTAGAGCGGCTTGATCCGGACGTTCTTCCAGCGGACCTTCGCCCCTTTGGGCCAGCCGCCGCCGCCGTGGACTTGCACGGCGATCGAACCTTTGTCGCCGAGCGTCTGATGCACTCTGTCCTTGTTATATCCCGAGCGCTCAAACGCCGCCCCATCGAATTCACAGATTTTCACGCCGTTGATCCAGGTCGTGATCAGCGGGTATTTACCGACACAACGAACCTTGACGGTATTCCAGCCGCCGACTTTCCAAGCCTTAATCCATTGCTCCGGCGTGCATGAATATTTGCAGCCGTGCTCCTGTGGTTTTTTATGTGCGCTGGAAGTGATCGCCACAAGTTTGCCATCTTCTAATTTTCCGTCAATGTTAAACGCCCGCGAGTTGAAGCCTCCGGTACCCTCGCCGTAAATGTGACCGACGTTGCCGGCATTGTGATAATCGACCATCATTTGCAAACACTGGCCTCGGTCATTGCTGCGGAGGAACAATCCCGAGCACGGGCCCCAATCATGATTCATGTCGATCAACAATTCGAAATTGCCGAACTTGTGATCGGTCAACAAAATCCCGCCGTTTCCCGAGCCGGGCGGATCTTGTTCACCCACGATCGCGCCGCCTTCGACGTACCAACTTCCTCCCGTGCCGTGGCCGATCCGTTTCGGATTCTTATGCCAGCCGTCGAGTGTCTTGCCGTCGAACAGCGAAATAAAACCATCGGCGTCCGGCTTCGGTAATTCATCGGCGAGTGAGGGAACGGCAAGACCGATAATAGCTGCGATTATGAGTATGACATTGGTACTTTTAGTCATGGCCGAAGTTCCTTACAAGTTGTGAACGCGTGGCGTGTAGGCCGGACCGGGCTACGGAATTTTCATTCCACAGATGATAAACTAACGGCGAGGTCCAAATCAAATCGTCGAACCGGATTATTTGAATATTTTTGTTGTAGCCATGCACAAAAAATGGGATCGCCTCAACCGCCGAATCGTCCGCTGTGCCGCGTGCCCGCGGTTGATCGCACATTGCCAGGCGACAGCGAGCCAAAAGCGCCGCGCATTTTTGGACTGGGATTACTGGGGCCGTCCCGTGCCAAATTTTGGCAATCCAGACGGCCGACTGCTGATTGTCGGCCTGGCTCCGGCGGCCCACGGTGCGAACCGTACTGGGCGGATGTTCACGGGTGATCGCAGCGGCAATTGGCTCTATCGAGCGCTGCACCGCGCGGGATTCGCCAGTCAGGCTAATTCCGATTCGCTCGAAGACGGAATGAAACTGAACGACTGTGTGATAACCGCCGTCTGTCACTGCGCGCCGCCGGAGAACAAGCCCGCAATCGACGAGGTGGCAAACTGCCGTACCTGGTTCGACGACACGATCTCGCTTTGTACGCCGCAGGTCTATTTGGCACTCGGCCAGATATCCTGGAAGGCCATCGTCAAATATGCGGCAGAGCAATCCTGGTACGAAGGCCGGCAACCCAAGTTCGCTCACGGCGCGTGCGTGAAACTTCTAAACGGCAGCACGCTCATCGGCAGTTACCATCCCAGTCAGCAAAACACGTTCACGGGCCGATTGACGGAGCCGATGCTGGATGAGGTTTTCCGGAAAATCAAGCGGTTACTGGCCTAACCAAAGAGTCGACCGCCGGCGGTTCGACCGG
>JAYGDO010000600.1:0-3776 GCA_046582885.1 Pirellulales bacterium
GTGTTTAATAAATCCAACTGCGCCAAGTGCCATCGCTTTGGCGGCAAAGGCAACGATCTAGGGCCGGATCTGACCACGGTCAGTCGCCGATTCCATCAGAAAGAGATCCTTGAGTCGATCATCTTCCCGTCGCACGTCATTTCGTCGCAGTATGTTTCCAAAACGGTCACGACCGTCGAAGGGCAGATTCACTCGGGCCTAACCGTGCCTCAGCCGAACGGCAGTGTCGTGGTTTACAACTCCGAAGGTCGGCAATTGCGAATCGCCAAAGACGAAATCGACGAAATTCAGCCGAGCAAAATATCGTCGATGCCCGCAGGCCTGCTCAACGAATTGACGTTGCAGGAAATCGCCGACCTGTTCGCCTATATGAAGCGGGCGCCTCGCCAAGACGTCGCCAGGCAACCGGAAGATTGACACGGCAAAACGACGCGGCCGGCCGTGTCAGAAAGCGCAGGCCGGACCGAGCAGGGCACCGCGGCGACAATCTCTCGGTCCGGAACCGCGGTTAGCCTGTCGCTTCCCGCATTCTCCTCGGCCGCAACGATTTAGTCGTCTTACTTTCATCTGTTATAATCGCCCCCGGGGAGATTTTGCACATTAAGGCCGACGCGTGCAGTTTGTCAAAGAATTCTGGTTCGGTGTTTTTGGCGCTGTTGTCGGCGGCTGCCTCGGATTTGCGGTCCACTACTCGTTGAGCACGGGGCCGATTTCATCCCGTACTCTGCTTACGGTCGTTGGCGGCGCCGTCGCCGGATTCGCTATTTTCGCCTCGACACTGCAGTTGAGGGCAGTAGGGATTCGCAGCTGGTCGGCGCAGCTGTTCGGCGTCGACCTGCGGGCCCTAGCGGTGCTGCGGCTCGGTGTGGCAATCGCGGTCTTGGCCGATCTGGCCATGCGCGCACGCGATCTGCAGGCACACTATTCCGATCGGGGCATCTTGCCGCTCGATATGATCTTCAGCCAAATAGCCCCCAGCTATTACCGGCCGACGTATCTGTCGCTGCATCTGTTGAGCGGTGAAACCTGGTTTCAAGCGCTGCTGTTTTCCGTGACGGCAATTATTGCCGCGCTGTTGCTGGTCGGATATCGCACCCGCGTCATGACCGTCCTTTGCTGGCTGCTGATCGTCTCACTTCATTCCCGCAATCCCCTAGTCATTACGGGCGGCGACACACTCGTCCGCATGCTCTTGTTTTGGGGCATGTTTTTACCACTGGGCGCACGGTATTCCATCGACAGCGCTCTGAATGTGTCGCTGTCCAAACGAAAAAAGCGGGTCGCCGACGCCGCTTCGTTCGCATTGATCGTCCAGCTGGTGTGCATGTACTTCTTCACGGGACTGATGAAAACACACGCTTACTGGCACGTAGACGGCAGCGCCGTGTACTACGCGCTGAACCTCGACATGCTGACCACGCCGTTCGGCCGGCATTTGTTAAACTACCCCATCCTGCTGCGCGGAATGAACTTCCTCGTACTCTACTTGGAACTGGCGGCACCGATTCTGATCTTCATGCCCTGGCGAAACGGCATTTTTCGCTGCCTGTTCTTTACGCTGTTCTTCAGCTTGCACGTTGGATTCTGGCTTTCGATGTGGATCGGCATTTTCCCGTTCGTCTGCATGATCGCGATCAGCATGTTTCTGCCGACGCCCGTCTGGGATTGGCTGGGCCGCCTGATTGCACCTCGGCGCAGCCAACGACCCGTGATCCATTATGACCGGCGGTGCCTCATGTCCAAAAAATGGGCGCTTATCCTCCGCGAGTTTTTCTTACTGCGCAATGCGCGGATGCATCGCCTGGTTAGTTCGTCCGCCGCCGGTGGCCACGACACCGCTGTGACCTCAAGCCGGTTCGTCGTCGAGGCCAACGGACAACGCCATACGCAACTTTCGGCCATCGTTGCCTTGATGCGGGCCACGCCCGTGTTTTATCTGGCCGGCTGGCTGTTGGCGCTGGGGCCGATTGCCGCCGTCGCCAACCGAATGGGCCGTCTCCTCGCGCGAAGAGAACGTTGCTTGCGGTTTTGTTCGAGAATTCTGCCGCTCAGGCCGATACGCATCCGGCCGTTTTGGCCGATTCAACCGTTGATTGTGGCCTTTATTTTGTACGTTGTGATGTTCAATGTCACGACACTCGACTGGGATACCGATTGGGTCAGCCGCCCGTCGGAATTCAATTTATTGGGCCAGCGAATCAAAATTGACCCGCGGGGCATTTACAACACCGGGCGTCACTTGCGGCTCGATCAAAACTGGCGAATGTTCGCGCCCTATCCGCTGATGCAAGACGGATGGTATGTGGCCAAAGGTCGCTTGAAAAGCGGCGGCGAAGTCAATGCGTGGTCCAGTAGCTCCACATCGTTTGAAAAACCGGCGAACGTCAACCAGACGTATCCCAACAACCGTTGGCGCAAGTGCCTGGAAGGCCTCCGATTTCAATTCAAAAAAAGAGACAACCGGGATCGAGTGCAACTCGAATTCTGCCGGTACATCTGCCGCCGATGGAATCAAACGCACGGTGACGACGAGCGGCTGCAGCATACGTCGCTGTACTTTGTCCTGGAACAGAGCGGCCCACCCCACTTGCGACGGGAACCCGAAGCGCGATTTTTGAAGCACTGTATTTGCGATGAATAATCCGATTTCGAACACGACTCGCCGAGCCGACGCCTGGGCGCTCGGCTTTGCGTTGGTTTTTCCGACGGCACTGACATTCGTGTATTTCACGCTGTTAACCAAGGCGCCGCTGCCGCTGCAATATTTGGCCTACGGATTAAAAGTCGTCCAGTTCGGGTTCCCCCTGTTTTGGTTTCTGAAAATGCAGCGGAGGAGACTGACGCCGCGCCGGGCGGATGGCAGAGGCATCTGGTTTGCCCTCGGTTTTGGCGGGCTAACACTCGCCGCCATGTGGCTGCTGTACAAGTGTGTATTGCAGCCCAACGAACTGATGGCCGCCGCAGAGGGCCAGATTGGTACAAAGGTCAAGGACTTCGGCGTCGACACCGCCGGGGCCTATGCCGCACTCGGGCTGTTTTACGCCCTGTTTCATTCCTTATTGGAGGAATACTACTGGCGCTGGTTCGTTTTCGCTCAGTTGCGGCGGCTGATTTCAATGCGGTGGTCCGCGGCTATCTCCAGCCTCGGCTTCATGGCGCATCACGTCATCATTTTAGGAACGTTTTTTGGTCCCGATGCGCCGCTGACTTGGATATTCTCATTAGCCGTGGCCGGCGGCGGGATTATCTGGGCGTGGATGTACGAACGCTGGCCGTCACTGTTGCCGGTCTGGATCAGTCACATATTAATCGACGCCGCAATCTTTTTAATCGGTTACGATCTGGTTTTCTTGAAGGTAACGACCTGACAGAATTGCCCCAGGTGACAGCCGTCCCAACCGCCAACGTGCCGGACTCTCTCGGCGCGGTTTGGTGCGACGGCCGCCGGGAATCGGGACAGTGGCGGCCCAGGGTCCGTTGGCCTCTCACGCCGTAGCGATTTTTGACTGGCCAACTCGCGATCCGCTGCGTAGACAGTACACTGCGCCCGCGTACAATCGTCGTAACGACGACGCAAACGTGGAACCAATATGACGACCACGCGATGACGATCACACGACATTTTTTCGACTGGGAAAAGCCGATCCTGCCCGTAGCGGCCGACTTTCTTTTGGATCGTTACATCTCCGGATCTGCCGTTGACTGCGGAAGCGCGATCGTTGTCGTACCGGGCGGCCGGGCGGGACGGTTATTGCGTGAGATACTGATTCGAAAAG
>JAYGDO010000622.1:0-3003 GCA_046582885.1 Pirellulales bacterium
ACCTCTTTTGCTTCCTTCTTCAATTTTTTATAGGCACCAGGAGGCAGCTCCGCGTACGCCGCGCCGCATGAGATCGTCACCAACAGACCAACCGCCGTAAAGAACGCCTTGCGTGAAATAGTTTTCATGGTCGTATCCTTCCGTCGCAAAAATTTATAGTAAGGGTTAGGGTAACAACCGGCATTAAGTGTCGCCACAAGGCAGGCTGAGATTTAATCCCGGTATCCGAGGCTGGGCCTGCGCAAATCTCACACAAAGGGGCGTGCTGGGATTTGCGGTCTGCATGTGATTCCGGAGTCGCGAACATCATGCCAAAGCCCGCGGGCGGTTCTTTGAAACGGCCCGCAGTCCGACCGTTAATGCAGCGTTGCTCGGAGAAATAAGGGGAATCGGATTGCCGGCCGAAGTTTTCCGGGGCGGTATCGGCAGTGACGGGTAGTATGCGTTGTGTATCGTTTCGAGAGACCAGTCTCGTTGCGAGACGCGACTGGTTTGCAGACGATTGCGATCACCCGCCAGAATACACCGCGGCATGATAGGCCGGTTCGGCGCATTGAGAAGATCCTGTGCGCGGACTATCCTTAACGGTTGCCCGCCAGGGCAGTATGAATTGCGCGCATGCTGGTTTTCTCCGTTGTTCAGGGCACCGCAACAGGACACTTAAGTGGGAAGATGCCGGCGGCCCGCTACGCCGACGTTGGTCGCATGTCCGGGATTAATGCCAACACGGGCCTCGATCACGAGCCAACCGTCAATCCGCCGTTACTGATTTTTACATGACACCGGGGTACGTCGCCTTATGTCCTCCAAATCGATCCTCGTCTTCATTTGTATCGCGGTTGCTGCAGCGAGAAGCCTGTTCGCCCAAGGCACCGGAGCCGATTACCGCCGCGCCGCCAATCTCCCCAAGCAGACGGAGGGAAAGGTGTTCGGGGACCGGATCGAAGCGCAATGGCTCTCCGCTGGTGAGCGTTTCTGGTATCGGAACCAGCTGGCGGATGCTGCGTTGGAATTTGTGTTCGTCGATGCCAAGTCTGGCACCAGGCAGGCGGCGTTCGATCATGCGAAGCTTGCCGCGGCACTTGCCGAGAAACTTGGCCGACCGATTGATCCCAAAAAACTGCCGGTCGAGGCAATCGACCTGACGGCCGACGGCAAGATTCAAATGAACGCGGCCGGCGCGTCATTCAGCTTCGACCCGGCGTCGAAAAAACTGGCCGAGCGTGCCAATAAACTTCCCCGGCCTTCCCGCAGTCGCGACGCCGGCGGCGCGGCTGGCCAGCGGTATGCCAGGTGGAGGGACATTTCGCCCGATGGTGGCTGGCAAGTGAAGTTGGTCGGCGGAAACATCGTCGTACGCGCCAAGAATGACGCCGGCCTGATGCAGCTGACGGAGGGTGAAAAACTTGAGCGGGTGCGCGTTTATTGGGCGCCCGACTCGAAGCGATTTGTCGTGCTCCATACCGAGCCCAAGCAGGAGCACATCGTGCAGATGATTGAGTCGTCGCCCAAGAGCCAATTGCAGCCAAGGCTCAAGTCAATCCAGTACCTGAAGCCCGGCGACAAAATCGCGATCACCAAACCCCGGCTGTTTGATATTGTCCAGCGGCGCGAGATTCCGCTCGACGACGCGCTGTTCGAGAACCCTTGGCATATTGATCGGCTGCGGTGGGCGGCGGATTCGTCGCGTTTTACCTTTCTCTACAATCAGCGCGGCCACCAGGTGATGCGGATCGTGGCCGTGGATGCCGACAAAGGCAAGGCCCGGACGCTGATCGAGGAGGCCCCCGGGACTTTTGTGAACTATTTCCAGAAACTGTTTGTGTACTTTCTCGACGACCGCGGCGAGATCGTCTGGATGTCCGAACGCGACGGCTGGAATCACCTCTACCGCTTCGACGCGGGCACGGGCGAGCTGAAGAATCAAATTACCAGAGGCCAGTGGGTCGTCCGCGGCGTTGACCGGATCGACAGGGAGCGTGGGCAGATCTGGTTCCGCGCGTGCGGCATCTATCCGGACCAGGATCCCTACCACGTCCACTTTTGCCGGATAAACTTCGACGGCACCGGACTCGTTCGCCTCACGGCCGGCGACGGCACGCATGCCATCCAATACTCTCCCGACCGCCGGTACTTCATCGATAAGTATTCACGGGTCGACCTTCCGCCGGTCCACGAATTGCGCCGCGCAGACGATGGTGGTCTGGTCTGTCGTTTAGAGGAGGCCGACATCAGCCAGCTGCTTGCGATACCCGGCTGGCGGCTGCCCCAACGCTTTGTCGCCAAGGGGCGGGACGGGACAACCGATATCTGGGGCGTCATCAACCTGCCCACCAACTTTGATCCGGCGAAAAAGTATCCTGTGGTCGAGAAGATTTACGCGGGGCCTCATGGCCATTACGTTCCCAAGAGCTTTCATGCTTACTACACCGCGCAGCAGATCACCGAGGTCGGCTTTGTCGTCGTCGTCATTGACGGCATGGGCACCAACTGGCGGTCGAAAAAATTCCACGATGTTTGTTGGCAGAACCTCAAGGACGCCGGTTTCCCCGACCGCATCCCGTGGATCCGAACCGCCGCAGAAAAGTTCCCTTACATGGACATCTCGCGGATGGGAATCTATGGCGGCTCGGCGGGCGGCCAGAACGCACTGGGTGGTTTGCTGTTCCACCCGGACTTCTACAAGGTTGCTGTGGCCGACTGCGGCTGTCACGATAACCGTATGGACAAGATTCATTGGAACGAGGCCTGGATGGGGCTGATCGGTGAGCACTATGCCGATAACTCTAACGTCACGCACGCGCACAAGCTGCGGGGTAAACTACTGCTCACGGTTGGTGAACTTGACACAAACGTCGACCCCGCATCCACAATGCAGGTCGTCGACGCTTTGATCAAGGCCGACAAGGACTTCGACCTGCTCGTCGTCCCCGGTGCCGGCCATGGGGTCGGCGAACGGCCCTACGCGGCCCGCCGGCGCCAGGATTTTTTTGTTCGCCATCT
>JAYGDO010000668.1:0-13034 GCA_046582885.1 Pirellulales bacterium
GGCGTAACGATCCATGCTACAGACACATCAAAAGAATTGCAATCTTTCTTGTAGAGATCGACCGTCTGTAAGTTTTTGTTATCCCTAAATTTTCCAAAAACTCGTAAACACCCTTAATTGCTGTAAGTTCAGGTCACGAGATAATTGTCCGCTGCGTCTGCCTTACACAAGTGCGCAAAATTTACGCTGGCGTCGAAGGATTTTACTGGCGCTTGTACGCCGGAAAATGCAGTAACAATCGCAGATCGACGATGCTGGTTCGCCACTTTGTTCAGTCCGGTCACGAACTTGCGGTCAACCGTGCGCACTTTCGCCTGCGGCACTTCGGCAACTTTGTCGTGTTTCTTTTTCAAATGTGCGACACCAAATTCGCTCGGCTCGGCTTGTGTTTTGCCCGCGCTGTTTTTGAAACGGTAGTCGCGGCGGCGGTAGTGGTTTGGCATCGCCGTCCCGGTCGCGTTTCCGGCCCGCTGTGTTCTACAGAATCTCGCGGCATCCGTCCGGCAGAACACAGCCTCAACATTGAATCCACAGTCGCTCATTAGGGGTGGCACAAGAATGGGGGGTAGGTCATAACTAGAGCGTGAGGTTGTTTCATTCGATCATGCCCAGGAATCGGGCAAATGGAACGAAAGAAACTCACAGCGACATGGAAAACAACACAGATGCGCAAGCCGTCACAAAGCAGTGGATTGGGTTTTCGACTGTTGTCCTCACACCCCTCGTCGGCACCGCGGTCAAATGCGGGGTTGTCGCGACAAATTCAGTTGACACGCGGCGCGGGCGAGAGAATATTTTAGCTTGTGAAATGGCACGCTAACCGCTGATCACAATTCTTCAATGCGAACGCTCGTCATCGGCGACATACACGGATGCAACGACGCCCTGCTCGCGCTGGTCGAAGCCGCTGTGCTGGCGCCGGAAGACCGGTTAATCACGCTGGGAGATTACGTCGATCGCGGTCCGTCGTCGCGGGAAGTGGTCGATTGGCTAATCAACTGGTCGAAAACCGGCAACCTGATTCCATTGCTTGGCAACCACGAGATCATGATGGCATCCGCGTCCGAAGACAGTGAATCGCGTAGTTTCTGGTCGGCGGTCGGCGGCGCGGAGACGATCGATTCGTATACACCTGCAGGCGCGGAAAAGTCGCTGGACCACGTTCCGAAAAATCATTGGGAGTTCTTCGATCGCTGCCTGCCATGGTACGAAACCGAATCGCACATCTTTGTCCACGCCGGGTTGGTAGCGAATGTGGATTTGGATCATCAGCCCGAATTCTCCCTGTTTTGGGAGCGGTTCGAAAACCCGCAGCCCCATCGTTCGGGCAAAGTCATGGTCTGCGGCCACTCTCCACAAGACAGCGGCCTGCCGGCCAATCTGGGCCACTCGGTTTGCATCGATACCGCCGCCTGTGCGGGAGGTTGGCTTACGTGTTTGGAGCCGGAAACCGGCTATTATTGGCAAGCGAACCAAGCCGGAGCGCGGCGTGAAGATACGCTCCGCAGCTAACGGCAAAAGATCGAACACTCAACGAATCAGTAGCGAACACTGAAAACTGAACAGGGAACAAGCCATTCATCTCATGATCACCGATGACAAAGACCAATTCGACCCGTACCGCTCGCCGGCCGTTGACGCAATTCTGATCGACGATGCTGACCGGCCATTAACGACAATCGAGCGGCGGATGTTGGAACTTTATTTCAGCCACCGCGATCGGCCGTTTACGATGCTCGTCCTCGTCAAGCGAATGCTGCCCAATTGGTGCTTAATCGGGGCGGTCTTCACCATTTTGTTTATCATCGCCTTCGCCGTGCTGCCTGGCGATCAACACCTGCTGCGGTTGGTACTGGCCGCAGTTCTTGGCGCGATATTCGGAGTCGTGACTCGCGATATCGGCGTTGCCCGACACTTGATCCGCATGTGGCCCGTACTGCGGTCCGTCTTTGACTGGAAGCACGTGGAAGCACGACTGGAGTCGTATGACAGACTTACGTGAATAGCTGATGATTCCTGCGGATTCCGGTGCACTAAATTGCCCACTAATTATACTGATAGAGTGTCTCCTGCCTCGATTTTCCCTAGCTCGGCCTGTGCGCCATAGGACTGACATGTTGCAATTTCGGCTCCCGATCTGGTTTTTTGCTTCGACAATATTCGCAGCGCAATTCTCGTTGACTCCGGTCGTTCTAGCCGACGATGAAACACCGGCGAGCGACAAATCCAAGCCGTCTGGTGATGAAAAAGAAAAAGATGCGTTGAAGACGATCGACGAGTTGGCGGAAAACTGCGAGCGCATCGAGGGTCTCTTTACACTACTGCGCGACCGCGACACGGGCGAGGTGTTTTTGTTGGTCAAGAAGGGTCAGCTCGGTAAGGAGTACATCCATTTTTCGTACACGGAAAATGGCATCGCGAGATTTAGACTCTTTCGCGGACGTTTTCAGGACGAGCGGATATTTACGATCGAACGCGATTTTCGCCGCTTGCGTGTAATTTCACAACCGACCCGGTACGTTTTTGATCCGAACAGTGCGCTCCGCCGCGCGGCGGAAGCGAACGTCAGTCCGGCCGTCCTGGCCGCCGAGAAGCTCGTTGCCGTGGACGAACAAAAAGGTGAATATGCCATCAGCGCCGACAACTTGTTTCTCAGCGAACTCTTTCAGCAAATCAAACCTTCGTCCGACTCAGACAACAAGAACAAATCGTTCGCGCTCGGCAAGTTGGATAAAGACAAGACACGATTCGCTGACCTAAGAAGTTTTCCGCAGAATACAGATTTCGACGTCGAGTACGTTTACCAGGAACTTGCGCCGTCTCAACGGGCCGAACGCGACGAAGGCGTTACGGACTCCCGCTACGTGACAGTTCGCCTGCAGCATAGCTTGATAGAGCTGCCCCGCAACGACTATCGTCCGCGGCGTGACGACGCCCGCGTCGGTTATTTCATGAGCCAGTTCGACGACATGACTTCCGCGAGTGCCACGCCCTACCGCGATTACATCCATCGTTGGCATCTAAAAAAGAAAAACCCGGATGCGAAACTGAGCGACCCGGTCGAACCGATCGTCTGGTGGATCGAAAACACCACGCCTCGAGAGTTGCGGGAAACCGTCCGTGACGGCGTGCTGGCCTGGAACGAGGCTTTCCAACAAGCGGGTTTTAAGAACGCCCTGGTCGTCCGCACACAACCGGACGACGCCGACTGGGACGCCAGCGATCTGCGGTACAATGTGCTGCGCTGGACGAGTTCGCCCGATCCGCCGTTCGGCGGCTACGGTCCAAGTTTCGTCAGTCCGCGGACCGGACAAATTCTCGGTGCGGACATCATGTTAGAGTGGGTTTTTGTCACGAATCGAGTTCGCTATCGCGAGATTTTTGGCGATGCCGATCTGTCGCCGTTTGGGCCAAACTCCGAATGCCTGCGGAGCTGTTCTTGCACGCTCTCCGCCGGGTTACACCACGGGACATTGTTCGGTCGTCATGCGCTTGCGGTGCAGGGCGCATCGCGAGTCGAAGTTGATAGGCTACTCAAGGAATCGTTGCGTCACCTCATTCTGCACGAAGTCGGCCACACGCTCGGTCTGTCGCATAACTTCCGTGCGAGTCATCTACATCTGCCCGGTTCGATCCACGATAAGAAGCTGACGTCCAAAGTCGGGCTGAGCGGATCGGTGATGGATTATCCGGCAATCAATCTGGCTGCGCCGGGCGAAAAACAGGGTCAGTACTACGAGACTAGGCCGGGGCCTTACGACAAGTGGGCAATCGAGTATGGCTATAGTTCAGCGTTGGAAAATTCGGTCGCTGAAGAAAATCGCCTGCGGAGTATCCGCGCTCGCTCTACGCAACCCGAACTAGCGTTTGCCAACGACGCCGATGACATGCGATCCGTGGGCAAAGGTATCGACCCGCGGGCGATGATCTTCGATTTGACCGGCGATCCGATCACGTGGGCCGAAGGACGCGCCCGGCTGGCTCGTAAGGTGATGGGGAAATTGCTTGAAAACTATAACGACAAAGACAAGTCGTATCATCAGCTTCGCGACCAGTATTTTCTGTTGACGCGCCAGCAGGACTGGACTGCGCGGATCGCGTCACGGTTCATTGGTGGCGTTTACAACAATCGATCGACGGTTGGACAGCCGGGCGCCACCCAGCCGCTTCAGCCGGTCAAACTTGCCGACCAGCGGCGTGCGATGCAGCACCTGGCCAAATATCTATTTGCGCCGGACGCTTTTGTCCTCTCGCCGGAACTGCTTGCGCATCTACAGAAACAGCGCCGCGGATTTAATCATTATGACGAAAACGAGGATATCAAAATTCACAGCTACATCTTGGGTATCCAGCGAGGTGTGCTCGACCATCTGTTGCACGCGAATGTTCTGCAGCGGATCACGGATTCGCAGACCTACGGCAACGAGTACTCGTTGGCCGGAATGATGGCCGACCTGACCGGAGCAATTTTTGACGCCGAACAAGGCGGCAACGTGAATTCGATCCGCCAGAATTTACAGATCGAGTATGTGCGGCGGCTTGCCAAAATCTCGCCGCAACCCGGCGTTTTGAACGATAAAAATCCGAGCCACCACTACATCACCCAGTCGATTGCGCTACAGCAATTGCGGCAGATTCGATCCAGTTTGGAACTGGAGTCCGGCAAAACCCTTGACGCCGAAACCCGCGCGCACCGCGGACACCTGAAATTGTTGATCGATCGCGCGGTGGCGTTGCCTTTGAGGTAGCTTAACCTGCACGTTTCCTCACCGCTAGGATGCGGAATTCGCTCTAGGAAACCAGCGTCGTAGTTTGGTACTGCTTGGCCATTTCTTCAAGCGTGACGGTCTTGATTTTCGTCGCGTTACCGGCCTGCCCGAAAGCGACCATGCGATCGACGCAGATTTTTTGCATCGCTTCGCGAGCCGGCTTTAGGTAGTCTCGCGGATCGAATTTTTCGCGATTCTCATGCAGTACCTTGCGAATTGCGCCGGTGATCGCCATGCGGTTGTCGGTATCGACGTTGATCTTGCGAACGCCTGACTGAATTCCCCGCTGAATTTCTTTGACCGGAACGCCCCAGGTTTGTTCCATTTGGCCGCCGAACTGGTTGATGATATCCTGCAGCGCCTGCGGAACGCTGGAGGAACCGTGCATCACCAAGTGGCAATTAGGCAGTCGCCGATGAATTTCTTCGATTCGGCCCATGGCGAGTACTTCGCCGTCCGGTTTGCGAGTGAACTTGTAAGCGCCATGACTTGTGCCAATCGCAACCGCCAGGGCATCAACGCCGGTTTTATTGACGAACTCTTCAGCCTCGTCCGGATCGGTTAGCAATTGATCGCGTGAAAGGACGCAATCGGCGCCCTGGCCGTCTTCCGCCTCGCCGGTACCGGTCTCGAGCGAACCCAGGCAGCCGAGTTCGCCCTCGACGGAGACACCCTGGCTGTGCGCACTTTCGACGACTTTGCGGGTTACTTCGACGTTGTATTCGAAACTCGCGGGCGTCTTGCCGTCCTCTTCGAGCGAACCGTCCATCATCACGGAAGTAAATCCATTGTCGATTGCGGTTTGACAGGTATCCGGACTATTACCGTGGTCCTGGTGCATGGCGATCGGAATTTGTGGATACAGTTCCGCGGCTGCTAGCATGAGATGCCGCAGGTAAGCGTCCTGGGAATATTTGCGGGCACCGCGCGAGGCTTGGACGATTACGGGGGAATCTGTTTCGGCGGCGGCTTCCATGATCGCCTGAATTTGCTCCATGTTGTTGACGTTAAAGGCCGCTAGGCCGTAGCTGTTTTCCGCCGCGTGGTCAAGAAGCACGCGCATGGGAACCAAAGGCATAGTTTTCTACTCCGCAATTAGGTTGTGCGCAGCGACGCGCTGATTGCAACTCAATCGAATCGGCCAGTCTAACATCTGAAACGTGGCGATGACAGTCGCGGGTTGGACAGGTACGTTGAGTGAACGACTGGAAATCGTTATTTTGGTTGTTTCCTAGATAGTCAAATACTGAAGACTTAAGACATTTGGAGACCACACATGGGGCTCTTTGACGGCAAAAAGGGATTAGTAACCGGGGTGTTCAATAAGCAGTCGATCGCGTGGGCCATTGCCGATCGTGTGATGAACGAAGGCGGCAAATGCGGGTTTTCGTATTTTCCCGACAAGCCTGACGATGCGCGAAAGAAGAACCTCGGTCGCCTCAAGAAACTGACCGATGGCGTGGACAACACCGCATTTCTGCAACCGATGGACGTGACAAACGACGAACACATCAGCAACCTGATGGCGCAGTGCCAAGCGGAATTCGGCACGATCGATTTTTTGCTGCATTCGATTGCGTTCGCCAATCCGGCCGATTTGAAAGGCGACACGATTGACACAAGTCGCGAAGGTTTCAAAACGGCGATGGAAATCAGCGCGTACAGTTTGATAGCATTGTCGGCCGCCGCTCGTCCGCTGTTGGCCACGGGCGCGAGCATTTTGACGCTGACTTATTTCGGTGGCGAAAAAGCCGTACCGGGTTACAACGTTATGGGGATCTGTAAGTCGGCGCTTGATTCAATCGTTAAGTATTTGGCGTTTGATCTCGGACCCCGCGGCGTTCGCGTCAACGCGCTCAGCGCCGGGCCGCTTCAAACCGTCTCTGGTCGTGGTGCGGGCGTGGACGAAATGCTGGCGCTTTACGAGGGTATGGCACCACTGGGTCGCAACGTAACGCATGAGGAGGCCGGTAAGAGCGGTGCGTTTCTGTTGTCGGACTTTTCAGCGGGGATCACAGGCGAAATTCTGCATCTGGACGCCGGTTACAACGTGATGGGTTCACCGGGACGTTTTCTGGATGCACACCGCGATGGCACATAACACGGAAGATTGCCACACCGATCCTAAGCCGATTGCGGTCGCCGTGGTGGAGCACGCAGCGAAGTTTTTGATTGGCCGTCGGCCGGACGGTGTCGAACTCGGCGGACTTTGGGAATTCCCCGGCGGGAAAATTGAGCCCGACGAAACTCCAGCGCAAGCGGCCGTGCGCGAGTGTCACGAAGAAGCAGGGCTGTGGGTTGAAGCCGGCAGTTCGCTCGGCGAAGTTACGCATGATTACGGTGACTTCGCTGTTCATATCCACTTCATTGCATGTCGGCTGTTGGACGGAGCTGCCCAAATCCCCGCGACCTATCGGTGGGTTCGTCCGGACGACTTTGCCGATTACGAATTCCCGGCGGCGAATGCCGCGATGCTGAAGAAGTTACGTCCCAAACCTGGAGGTAGAAACATCCGCTGAGTCGCGGGGGCACGCTTCGCTGGGAGATGCGCCCTCTCCGGAGGCTCACCTAGGCACCTGCCGTATCGCCCGAATAGACACCCATGCGTTCTGCTTCGGCCTTTGCCAATTTGGACTCCGCTTTGGCGGCGCGGATCGCCGTTTTGTTCGCCAGAGTTTGCACCGATTTCGTGGAATTCTCCCTACAACGATTGCTGCGCCGTTACATCGAAGTCAGTTGTTCACAAACTTTGTTCCAGGCGTCGGATACACCCTTGAGATAACCCGTGTAGACGGCGTGCCGCCAGGTTGGATTCGAATGGTCTTGGTAACCGTGCGTTTGTCCGAATTGGTCGATTTGAGCCGCGCGGTTTTTGTTCGCGGTGGTTACCAGCGGAATGTCGTCGGTCGCCAAATCGTCGAACTCTGAGACATTGAGTAATTTGTTGATTGTTTCCGTTTCAAGTCTACATTCCAAAACGTCGTCGACGCCGAGCTGATAGCCAAAATCAACCAGCACCGTTGAGTCTTCGACCAGTCGCGTTTTGTAGTGTTCCGCAGCCATTGCGATTTTTTCCTTTTTCGTGCCGACTTTACGCGATCGGTTTTTCACCTCGCGGTCCAGCGCAGCCATGAAGATCTTTGAGAAGTTGACCTGCTTGCGCCACTTCTCAATCAGCTTCATGTTTTTCTTTGGTATGTAGATAGCTAGTTTTGGCATAACCCCCAAGACCTCATTTAGCACCACTTAATTTGATAGTATACGCATATTAATCCCCATTCAAGAATATTAGGGCCATAGAAATTATAATATGGCCGTATGAGGCCGCGCCCCTGGCGCGGCGGGGGCGTGAAATCTACCGTGGCGCCGCGTCGGGGCCGAGCAGTTCCTGCAACTTGTGCAGGGTACGGGTAAGCATCACGCGGACAGCGGCGTCTGATTTGCCGATTGCCCGGGCGATTTCTTTTGTGGGCCGGTTTTCGACATACCGCATTCGTAAGGCGTCGCGGCATTGCTCGGGCAATGATTCGACTGCAGTGGCCAACTGGATGTGCTTCAAATCCCGCGAAAAGGCCGCACTGGGGCTGGTCATACTGACCACCAGCATGTTGAGCAACCGACCATGTTGGTCGTCGTCGAGCGAGGGGCGATCCAGCGCAACCTCGCGGTTGGCCGCCCGCTTCTGCGTCCCGAAGAACCGCCTGTGTGCGTCGATAATTCGTCGGTCGGCGATCTGGCAAAGCCAGGAAAACGGTTCCCGTTCGCCCAGTTCGACTTTGGCCAGCGACCGCACCGCGTCCAGGCTGACTTCCTGCAGGATATCGTCCGGTTCTATTTTGCTCCGCAGCTTCTGACTCATGTTGTTTGCGACAAACGCCAGTAGCCGCGGCCGGATTGAGTCGATGTACTCGACCAGTGCCGATT
Source organism: Pirellulales bacterium (assembly GCA_046582885.1). Classification (GTDB taxonomy): domain Bacteria; phylum Planctomycetota; class Planctomycetia; order Pirellulales; family UBA7805; genus JAYZEI01. Next base: position 8,694 of record JAYGDO010000668.1, read on the forward strand.
CGTCGTGGCCGCGGATGCGATCTTCGAGCGATTTGTTGGGCGACATCGTGCTTGGAACTCGGCTCGAGGTGCTTTTATTTGGCGGGCTACCGGCGTAAGTTTTATGAGGTCGCGGCCTCTCTATTGAACCACTTCGGTGGACAGGCGACAACGACCGAATCATCCGTGGTATAAAAATGACCGAGTTCGACGATACTGCGACCTTCAGCTTAAACGATTCCCACGTGATATGGGATGCGCTCGCCAAACGTATCGAAGCGGTGAGCAATGCTTGGGAAGAGGCCGGCCAGCCGCCAACATTGGCGAACTACGTTCCGCTTCAGCCGGCGGCCGTGCGCCGCATGACGCTTGTCGAGTTGATCAAAGTGGATATGGAATTTCGCTGGTCACAACGCATTTCTCCGAAACTCGTTGAAGACTACCTGGCCGAATTCCCCGAACTGGCTGATGAAGGCGGCGTACCCGTCGATTTGTTGTATGAAGAATTTCACATTCGACAGCGTTGTGGCGACGACGTGTCGGCGCGGTATTATTTCGAACGATTTCCACAGCGCAAGGACGATTTGGGCCGGCTGTTGGGGATCGATCATCAGCAACTGGCGACGACGTTGGTTCCCATCCAGCCCAAGACTGAGATAGACGTCGGCGAGTCGATCGACGATTTTGATTTGTTAACGCGTTTGGGCAAAGGTGCGTTTGCCAGTGTGTTTCTGGCCCGCCAGCGGTCGATGCAGCGGCTTGTGGCCCTGAAAATATCTGCCGATCGCGGAGTGGAACCGCAGACTTTGGCGCAGTTGGACCATCCGCACATCGTCCGCGTTTACGACCAGCGGACGTTGCCCGATCTCGGCACGAGGCTGCTATATATGCAATACGTCCGCGGGGGGACGTTGCAAGACGCGATTCATCTTGCGGAGAAAGTCGAGCAAGATGCGCGGGACGGAACAACACTGCTGGCCGCGGTCGATCGGACGCTCGACCAGCGTGGTGACTCGCCGCCGATCGACTCGGCGCTGCGCAGCCGGCTGGCCGACGCATCGTGGACTGAAACGGTCTGTTGGGTGGGCATGCAGTTGGCCGACGCGCTGCAATATGCACATCAGCGCGAGGTGCTGCACCGCGATCTCAAACCGGCCAATATTCTGCTGACCGAAGAAGGCGCGCCGAAACTGGTGGACTTCAACATCAGCTCCTGTTCGAAAATAGCGGGCGCCGGTCCAGCGGCGTATTTCGGCGGTTCCCTGGCTTACATGTCTCCCGAGCAACTCGACGCCGCCAATCCCAACTGTGACGATTCGCCCGAATCGCTCACAGCGGCTACGGATATCTACTCACTGGGAATGGTGCTGTGGGAACTGCTGACGCTGGAGCGGCCATTCGATGAGGGGAACTTGAGGGCCGACTGGGGCAATGTGCTCGACCAGTTATCAGCGCGGCGCAAGTCGGGAGTGCCACAGGAAGCGATTGCTCGGTTGCCCGATGATTGCTCGGGCGCGTTGAAGGAAATCTTGTTAACTTGTCTGGCCGCCGAGCCAGAAGAACGGTTCTCATCAGTCGGCGAGTTGGCCGACGAATTGCGGCTTTGCTTGAATCCCGCGGCGCGGGCGGTACTGCGAGCGCCGAACCGGGGCTGGCGGCGGTGGGCGAGGCAGTTTTCATTGGTTGCATTTTTGTGGACCACTTTTCTGCCGAACGTGGTGGCCAGTTGTTTCAACATCTTTTACAACGATCGGCAAATCATCGAAAAACTTGGTGAGGAGACGGCCAACGTATTTGAAATCTTGCTGTTCGTCATCAACTTGATCTTGTTTCCATTGGGGCTGGCCATCGCGGTTTACCTGTTTTGGCCTGTTCGCCGCGCGCTCAAATTGCGGCAATCGGTTCCCGCAGCGGAATCGAAAGAGTTGCCGCTTGCCCGCAAGCGATGTTTGCAGCTCGGTCATTTTGCCGCGATCATTGGCATCGTGGGATGGGGCATCGGCGGCATTGCCTTTCCGCTCACGATGGTTTCGCTGGGTGCCGATTTAGGGATAAACGACTTTGCGCATTTCCTGATGTCGCATGCAACTTGTGGGCTGATCGCGGCGTCTTATCCATTCTTCGGGCTTGCGGTGCTGGCCGTACGTAGTTGGCTGCCGATGCTGTTCCGGCCGCAATCAGCGACTGCCGAAGATTGCGCGTTGCTCGATTGGTTGGGGCACGTCACGTGGGTCTATCTGGGTATCGCCGCGCTGGTACCGATGTTTGCCATGGTGTTGTTGCTGACCTTGTCGGGCAGTCCGGATCGCACACCGCTGGTTGTGCTCAGTAGCACCGCTGTGGGCCTGCTTGGCATTTTCTTTTTAGCGCGGTTTCTGCAACGTGACATTCGCGCGATCGCCGACTTGATTCGCAAGAACAAGTAACGGATTACGAGCCGGCGTTTTTCATACCAGTGGCAAACAGGGTTATCAAAGGAAAAGTCGATGAGACCTGACGCGGTACCAGTTGTGCGGTGCGATTGATGAAAATTCTAGCTCTCGAACCGTATTTCGGCGGCAGCCATAAAGCGTTTCTGGATGGCTGGTCCGCGCGGAGCCAGCACGAATGGGAAATTATCGGCCTGCCCGCTTACAAATGGAAATGGAGGATGCGCCACGCGGCGATCACGATGGCCAATGATGTCGCGGCGCGTATCGGCGAAGGGGCGACTTGGGACGCGCTGTTTTGCAGCGACATGTTGAATCTCGCCGAACTACTCGGCCTTGTCCCGGAAGCGGTGTGTCGATTGCCCACGGTTGTTTATTTCCACGAAAATCAATTGACTTATCCGCGCGCTGCGGAAACGGATCGCGATCTTCATTTCGCCTTCACCAATCTGACCACGGCGCTGGCGGCAGATAGCGTTTGGTTCAATTCGAAGTATCATCGCGATTCGTTTCTTGAAGCATTGCGGGAATTCCTGTCGAGGATGCCCGATTATCAACCAGTTTCCGCGGTCGACGCGATTCGAGAAAAGTCGTACGTGCAACCCCCAGGAATCGCCACGTTTACTCCGCAGCTGGACCGCAAGCCAGGCCCCCTGCGAATTCTCTGGGCCGCCAGATGGGAGTCCGACAAGAACCCGGAGACTTTTTTCTTGGCGCTTGAGTTGCTTCAAAACGCCGGAGTTGACTTTCGACTGAGCGTTCTCGGCGAAAGTTTTGAAAACGTCCCAACAGTGTTTGAGCAGGCCCGCCGCCTGTTTTCCGATCGCGTTGATCACTGGGGATTCCAACCATCCCACGAAGCATACGGCGACACTTTGTGTCAATCAGATGTTGTTGTTTCGACCGCCATCCATGAGTTTTTCGGAATTGCCGTCGCGGAGGCCGTAGCTGCTGGTGCGATTCCACTTGTGCCTCGCTCACTCGCCTATCCGGAACTACTTGGTCTAGAGCGCGATGCAGAGGCGGTTGTTTTTTTCCACGATGGAACTGCGGAAAACGTCGCTGATAAGCTCGCCGATTGGGAAAAAGTGATTGTGCGTAACCGTGATCCGGGGCAGTTCGGCAGTTTGGCGCGCCGCAACATTCGAAAATTCGATTGGAGGGCCCGTGCACCGGAACTTGACGCTGCGTTGAGCGAAGTCGTTCCATAGGGTAAGAAGGGGTTTATCACCGTCATCCCACAAATCAGCAGTGTTTAAGCCAGGGGACAGAGATGTCAAATTCGCCGCGGATGTCCGTCATTATTGTGGTCGGACTCTTAATGGTGTCTCCACTAGCCAGTGCTCAAGACATCACGGTAACCGTTTCTGAAAAGACCATCAACGATGTGGCGGCGCTGATGATGCCCGTTGTGTTGCGAGGCAAGGAGACCGTCGCCAGCGTCAACTTGCCGGTTGTGGGAAACCTGCGGGCCGAAGTCGATTGGGTGGCCGAAGTACAAAATTCACAAATAAGGATCGCCGCCGGGACCGCGACGTTCTTGACGGATGTTGCTTTGAGGGCCAACGCGGTCCGTTATCAGGGGCGAGTTCGCGGAACTTTGGACGTGGGCTACGACGATCGCGGGGATCAGTTCATTGCGGTCATCAACCGCGCAATTCTGGAAGTCAAGGCACAAAACGGCGGTGGTGCGATGAAACTTGATGTATCGAATCGAATGCCGCCAATCCAGTTGCCCGTAGGATTCCCCAACGGTGTGACCCGACTCGGCAAGAAAACTGTGGATATACGAACTGAGCCGAAAGCGGCGTTCGCAGATGGCGAGTTAGTCATTACCAGCGCCGTCACCTTCGCCGCACCAGGTGTCCGCGATGCCGGTGAACAACCCAACAAACCAAATCGCGCGAGCCGAAATGCAGAGTTGCTAGAGCGG
>JAYGDO010000037.1:0-19745 GCA_046582885.1 Pirellulales bacterium
GCTTCAGCAGGTCGATAATTCTAATTCACAATGTGAGTACTACATCACGGACTGTCCTGGTATCCTGTTAAGGAGCGGTAAAGATGTCACGGCGCTCGATGTGCACAAACCCTGTGAATCCTTGAGTATCAATACGGTGGAGGATTTGAGAGCGGTTGAAGAGGCGATGCGAAACACCAAGTAGAACTGACATCGATTCCGTTCGCGATTCTGATGAACGGATTAAAGTCCTTTCTACGGCGACGGGTAAGGAGCATGAAAGATATCAAAATTTTCAGCGGTCGCGCGAATCCGGTTTTGTCGCGGTCGATTTGCGAATACCTCGACTTGCCGCTCGGCAAGATTGCTTTGGGCGACTTTCCCGATGGTGAGATCTCTTGCAAGCTTCTAGAAGACATCCGCGGTCGCGACGTCTTCCTGGTCCAACCCACCTGCCCGCCGGTCAATGATAATTTGATCGAGTTGTTGGTCATGATCGAGAGTTGCAAGCGCGCCAGTGCCGAGCGGGTGACGGCGGTGATGCCTTATTACGGCTACGCGCGTCAGGATCGCAAAGATGAGGGTCGCGTGCCCATCACCGCCAAGCTAGTCGCCAACTTAATCACCAGAGCCGGCGCCGATCGGGTTTTGACGATGGACCTGCACGCGGCTCAGATTCAGGGATTCTTCGACGTGCCGGTCGATCACTTGTACGCCGCTCCGGTGCTGAACGGCCATTTTCAAAAAATGGGGCTTGAGTCCGACGACATTGTGATTGTCAGCCCGGACGAGGGCAGCATCAAAAGGGCGCTTCGTCATGAGAAGCGACTGGGCGGTAGTCTGGCGATTGTGGATAAACGACGAAGTAGCGCGGAAAAGACCAGTCAGGCAAACATTATTGGCGGGCCCATCGAAGGCCGAGTCGCTTTGATGTTCGACGACATGATCAGTACGGCGGGCTCAATCTGCGGCGCGGCGGAAATTATCGATAAGCATGGCCCTCGCGAAATCCACGTGGCGGCAACCCACGGCGTTCTCTGCGGCGATGCGGTCGAAAAACTCGAAAAAGCGCCGATCACCAGCGTGATCGTCACCGATACCATTCCCCTTTCGCCCGAACAAATGCTGTCAAAGGCGAAAGTCCTGAGCGTTGCGCCACTGTTGGGCGAAGGTATCAAGCGTATTCACCGCAACGAATCGGTCAGCCGTCTTTTCGATTAATCTCCGCGGCAACTACCAACCGGTGGGCGGCCCAATTGCGAGCGGGCCCTGTTCTGTTGCCGCCGTTGTGGTTCCGATTACGGCTCCGTCACCAAACCGCGTCATACAAAGGGATTTCTTTGCCCTTGAATTAAACGGGAAATAGACCAGAATGGCTGGTTTGCAACAGTTATTCGGTCGACCAGTTGCCGGCGGCAAATAGCAGCCGATGGCGACGGTGGATTGTTTCGGCGACGGTATTTTTCGGTTTGAAGACGAGGTCATCATGGCGGAGGATTTACAGGTCAAGAAGCGCGAGACCCGCGGGAAACGTAACGCTCGGAAGCAGCGGGCAGCCGGGACGATTCCGGCGGTGCTGTACGGACACGGTGAGGATTCGATAAGCCTCTCCGTCGATGCCACCGATTTCGCGAGCATTTTGCGCCGCGGCAGTCGGGTTGTTGATCTGAGCGGCGACCTAGAGGAACAGGCGCTCATCAAAGACATTCAATGGGACACCTTCGGCAGCCAGGTTTTACACTTGGACTTCACGCGAATTGCGGCGGGGGAAACGATCACCGTAACTATCGCCGTAGAACTTCGCGGGTCCGCACCGGGTATGAACGAGGGTGGAATTGTCGAGCAGTCGATTCACGAAATCAAAATCAAATGCCCGGCCGTTTCGATTCCCGATAAATTACAGGTCAATATTAATAACCTAAAACTCGGTGAATCACTGACGGTGGCCGATATCGCCGCGCCTGAAGGTGCGACACTGTTGATCGCAGAAGACAAAGTGGTCGTACAGTGTGTGGAGCCGGCGCCCGAGCTTGATGAAGACGAAGCCGCACCTATGTCGGTCGAACCGGAAATGATTGGTCGTAAGCCGGGTGAGGAAGGGGAAGGCGTATAGTATCGTTTGCCGGAAGTGCCCGTTGCAGTGCTTCGACAAATTGGCTGGCTGACCATGAAATTGATCGTTGGCCTCGGCAATCCGGGCCGCAAATACGAAGGAACTCGGCACAATGTCGGCTGGGTCGTACTGACAGAGTTGGCCCGTCGGTTCAATGGCAGCACAGCAAAACAGAACTTTCAGGGGGAGGTGGTTGACGCGGATATCGACGGACAGCGGGCTTTGTTGCTCGCACCGCATACCTATATGAATCGCAGTGGTCAAAGCGTGGTCGCCGCGAGGGATTTTTTTAAGATCGAAGACGCGGAAATCCTGGTCATCTGTGATGACTTAAATTTGCCGCTGGGCAAATTGCGAATTCGGATTTCCGGCAGCGCGGGCGGGCAGAAAGGCTTGGCCGGTGTGATTCGATCGCTGGGAACGGATCAGATTTCGCGATTGCGAATCGGCATCGATCAGCCTCCTGAGAATTGGGATGCGGCAGACTTTGTCTTAAGTAAATTCACAAAGCAGGAACGTGAGGAAATTGACGATGCCGTTTTGCGGGCGGCCGACGCTGTCGCAATTTGGGTGCACGAAGGCATCGAAGAGTGTATGAACCGAATCAACTGAAGTAGCCGGGCCACCCAGTGTCCCGAGGTGTGAGGCGGGCAGGCTAACATCAACCACAAACGGGAGCAAAATCTTGGCTGAAAACGTTTACGAAGGCTTATTTATTCTGGACGCTAACCGTTACGCGCACGATCAAGCGGGCGTTTCGGGACGCGTCAATGCCTTGATCGAAAAGCATGGCGGTACCATCCTGGTCAGTCGTCTTTGGGAAGAACGGCGGTTGGCGTACCCCATCCGTGGCCAGAAAAAGGGCGCGTATTGGCTGACCTATTTCCGTACGGAAGGCAGCAAAATCGGGCCCCTGACGGAAGAAGCCATGCGGGAGGCCAATTTTCTCCGGCAAATGTTCCTGAAAATTGATCCTCGGATCGTTGATACACTGGTCAGCCACGCCCTGCAGCGTAAAGAAGCTAGACCGGCAACCGCACGGCCTGGCGCACGGACTGGCGCACCGACCGCCGGGCCAAAAGACGCCGGGCCAAAAGACGCCGGCGCGGATTCGGCAGAAGAGGCGGCCGCGGACGAAGCAAAAGCCGCAGAGGCGACCGTCGAATAGTTGTTTACGAAGTAGGGTTTTGATAAGTTGGCCGCACATTCGGATTTGCCGACACGACGCAGTCTTCGGGGCTAACCAAAGGAGTCGATTATGGCGGATTACAACCGCGTTATCTTGATGGGCAGGCTGACCCGAGATCCGGAAATTCGGTATATCCCCAGCGGCGCGGCCGTGTGCGAGGTTGGCATGGCCGTCAACGACCGCAAAAAGGACCAAAGCGGCCAATGGGTCGAGGACACTCAGTTCATCGAAGTCACGTTTTGGAATCGTACGGCGGAACTGGTAAGCGAGTATCTAAGCAAGGGGTCGCCGTTGTTTGTCGAAGGCCGCCTTAAGTTCGATTCATGGGAAAAGGAAGGCCAAAAATTTTCGAAGCTGCGGGTTGTCGGTGAACGAATGCAGTTCGTCGGCGGCCGCGAAGGAAGCCGCAGTGATAACCCGTCCCGGTCTGGCGGTGCTCCAACGGAAACTCCACAGGAAGTCACGGCCGCACCGGAGGGTATTACCGATCCGCCCGCCGATGATATTCCCTTCTAAAATTTGAACCAGAAAACCAATTCAAACCGAAGTCGCACCCCATCATGGTACAGACCAAGCAGCGCAAACTGAAACACAAACGTGTAAGTCGATCCAGCAGCATGCCCAAGGGCCCCAGCGGTGGCATTGAACTGCTATTGGTTCAATCGGTGGAAGGATTGGGCAAACAAGGCGACGTTGTCGAAGTCAAAGCTGGCTTTGCCCGCAACTATCTCCTGCCTCAAGGTTTGGCAACGGTAGCGACCGACCATCACAAGCGGATGGTAGGAAAACACCGCGAGCAGCTTAACGCGTTGGAAGAAAAGCGGTTGGCCGACCTGCGCGTGGTGGCGGACCAGCTGAGCAAACAGAGCGTGACAATCGAAGCTAATGCGAACGAAGACGGTCACCTTTACGGTAGCGTTGGCGCGGCGGAAATCGTCGCGGCTTTGAAGCAAGGTGATGTTACGATCACCCAGGATCAAGTTCGACTTGAAGGGCCACTTAAAGAACTGGGCCTCTACACGGTCAACATCCATATCGGCCAGGAAGTCGAAGGCGAGCTAAAAGTTTGGGTCGTGCCGTCGACGGGCGAAGGTCAAGCGGCGGTGGCCGAGGCGCCGCAGGAATAGGCGAAAAGTGTACGACGGCCGCGGAGGGCCGTCATACAAGCTTCACACGCCAAGCATGGAGAGGGAATTCATGGCTACGCTGCAAGGCCCGGACAGGCAGCGCGGCGCGCCGCGGGTTGATTTATTCGATCGCCAGCCTCCGTGTAATCTCGAAGCTGAACGCAACACACTGGGCAGCATTCTCCTGCGACCGGAAGCCTGCGACGACGTAGTACTGGTACTGCGTCCGGAAGATTTCTATGACGACGCCCACCGCACCATGTACAGGCACGTTGTCGAAATGCACGACGGCGGCACGCGGATCGATTTGACACTGCTTATAGAACGTTTGAAAACGGCCGGCGATTTTGAACCAATCGGCGGCGCAGGGTTTATTGCCGAAGTAGCCCAGTCCGTGCCCACCGCGGCCAATGCCTTGTACTACGCCAAAATCGTCCGTGACAAATCGATGTTGCGGTCGCTGATCGAAACAGGCACGGAAATCGTCCGTGACGCCTATGAGCAAGTCGCATCCGGACGAGAATTGATGAACACTGCGGAAGAACGCATTTTTGGCGTTCGCGACCAGCGAGCCACGCTGGGTGAAGTGGCGGATATCAAGCAGGTACTGATCGAAGCCTTCGAGCGGATCGACGCCCGTATGGAGCAGGGCGGCGCGACGGGGCTTTCAAGCGGGTTTACAGATCTCGACAAATTGACAGGCGGTCTGCACCCAGCCGAATTGGTCATCGTGGCGGCGCGGCCCAGCATGGGAAAAACGGCGCTGGCGGCCAACATCGCCGAGCACGCTGCCATGGAAGAGCATCGCACCGTGCTGTTCGTCAGCTTGGAAATGTCGCGTTACGAATTGGCCCAGCGGATGATGTGCTCCCGCGGCAAGATTCGCGGTGAAAAACTGCGGAGCGGATTTCTTTCAGGCGAAGACCACAAGAACCTGATCGAGGTATCCGCCACGCTGGGCAACAGTCCGATATATATCGACGATTCGCCGACCCGCACGGTCACCGAAATCGCCGCCACGGCTCGGCGGCTCAAGCGCAACCAGGGCGGTCTGGGACTAATTGTGGTGGACTACCTGCAACTAATCCAGCCGGACAATACAAAAGATCCGCGGCAAGAACAGGTCGCCAAAATGGCTCGGCGGCTCAAGGTCGTCGCCCGGGAACTGGAGACGCCGGTACTGTGCCTGGCCCAATTAAATCGCCAAGCGGAAATGACGCGAGACAACCGTCCGAAACTCAACCACCTGCGCGAATCGGGCGCGATCGAGCAGGATGCCGATGTCGTGATTCTGATCCACCGCGAGGAATATTATCTGTCCGCGCAAGAGCGCGAAGCGATGCGCAGCGGCACGGCCGCCAGCAGTTGCCTGGGAGAAGCCGATATCATCGTCGCCAAGCAGCGAAACGGGCCGACAGGTGAAATAAAACTGCACTGGTTCCAGCAGTACACCCGTTTTGAGAATGCCGAGAAGCACGGTTACAACGAATTCGAATCGTGGTCGCCCGATGGCAAAACCGGCGAGGCCACCTCGGCAGAAGACCCTTGGGCTTGAAGCTTCGCTGCATTCGCTCAGACCGCATCCCAACGGGCAGCGGTTAAACAATCGAAGGATCCACATGCAGACACGACAGCTTGGCAACACCGATTTGAATTTTTCCACTATCGGACTCGGTACATGGGCGATCGGCGGTGGCGGCTGGATGTTCGCTTGGGGCGCACAGGACGATCAGGAAGCGGTCGACGCCATTGTCCGCGCGGTTGACTTGGGCGTGAATTGGATCGACACGGCGGCCGTTTATGGCGCGGGGCATTCCGAAGAATTGGTCGGTCAGGCGCTGCGGAACATCGAGCCTGGGCGGCGGCCAATTCTAGCTACCAAGTTTGGCCGCGTGATTCAGGAAAATGGCGGCATCTGCGGCGTGCTAAAAGCCGACAGCGTCCGTGCCGAATGCGAAGCCAGCTTGCGACGACTGGGCGTGGAAACGATTGATCTGTACCAGATGCACTGGCCCGATCCCAACGAAGACATTGAAGAGGCCTGGCGGGTAATGGTCGAGTTGAAGCAACAGGGCAAGGTACGCCATATCGGTGTCTCTAATTTCAATGTGATTCAGCTGCAACGACTGCAGGCGATACACCCCGTCGCTTCACTACAGCCCCCTTACAACATGATCGTGCGGGGCGTCGAGGAGGAACTGCTCGACTACTGCGCCGCCAACGGCATCGGCATCGTCTGTTACAGCCCGATGTGCAAAGGACTGCTGACGGGTAAATTCTCCAAACAACGGGTGGCCGAGTTGGCCGACGACGACCACCGCTCAAGAGATCCAAAATTCGCCGAACCGCAATTAGGCATCCACATCGACTTGGCCGACGGGTTATCGGCGATCGCGGCATCCCACGACCGCACCACCGCGCAGCTCGCCATCGCTTGGGTTCTGCGCCGCACGGAAGTAACCTCCGCCATCGTCGGCGCACGACATCCGTCCCAAATTGAAGGAACGGCGCCCGCCGGAGTTTGGAATATCGCTGACGAAACGATCGGCGAGATCAACGATCTGCTCGGAAAACATGCCACCGCGATGGCGGCATTGGGCGACGTCAGCACGGGCCGCGTATAGGTTGAGATCGGGAAGCGTGCCCGCAGCGACGGTGGCGCAATTCCATCGCTATTATGCAAGTTGCTCCAACTCTTCCCACCGCGCGTAAGCGGCGGCCAGATTCCGCTCAAGCTCCGTGTGCCGCGATTGTGCGGCTGCGATCTGGCCGCTCGGCAGTTGGTAGAACGCCGGATCGGCCATCGTTTGATGCATCGCTGAAATTTCGGATTCCAGTTGCTCAATCGTTGCTGGAAGTGCGGCGAGTTCACGCTGTTCGTTGTAAGACAACCGGCGCTTATCTTCGGACCCGCACGGCTTGCTGGACTTTGATCTGGCCGTTCGCATTTGTCCAGTCACCGGTTTGTCCACTGCCGCCGACTGACGAAGCCAGTCATCGTAGCCACCGACGTATTCTTTAACCCCATCGGACTCAAAGGCGATCGTGCTCGTGACAACGTTGTTCAGAAATGTACGGTCGTGACTGACCAACAACAGCGTGCCGGGAAATTCGACGAGCCGCGTTTCGAGCAGTTCGAGCGTCTCGGCATCCAAATCGTTTGTCGGTTCGTCAAGCACAATCACGTTAGCCGGCTTGGCAAACAACCTCGCGAGCAGAATCCGATTGCGCTCGCCACCCGATAGAAATCGCACGGGCGTACGTGCCCGCTGCGGGCTGAACAGAAAATCCCGCAGGTAGCCCATGATATGGGTCGATTGGCCGCCGATCTGAACCGAATCACCACCGTCGCCAACGTTTTCCTGGACTGTAAGATTCTCATCAAGTTGCTCACGGAGCTGGTCGAAATAGGCGATTTTCAAATTTGTTCCCAGTCGCACGCTGCCCTGCTGCGGCGATAATTGGCCTAACAGAATTCTCAGCAACGTCGTCTTACCGGCGCCATTGGGACCAATGAGTCCGACCTTATCGCCGCGCATGATCGTTGTCGAAAAATCCCGCACGATTTCGCGCTCATCGTAGGCGAACAAAACTTGATCGGCCTCGGCAATCAAATTGCCGCTGCGTTGCCCTTGCTCGATTCGCAGCTTCACTTGTCCGTTCGCCACTCGTCGCTCACCGAGCTGCCGCCGCATTTCTTTCAGCGCACGAACGCGGCCTTCATTCCGTGTGCGACGCGCCTTGATGCCTTGCCGAATCCAGGACTCTTCCTGCGCCAACCGCTTATCGAATAGCGCGTTCTGTTTTTCTTCCACCTCGAGCGCCGCCTCCTTGCGCTGCAGGAACGTATCGTAGTCACAGGACCAGTCGAACAAGCGGCCACGGTCGATTTCCAAAATCCTGTCGGCCATCCGGCCGAGGAACATACGATCATGGGTCACAAAAACCAAGGTCGCGTCCCACCGACCCAAAAACTCTTCCAGCCAATTGATCGCGTCGATGTCCAAGTGGTTCGTCGGTTCATCCAACAACAAAAGATCGGGTGCGGATACCAGCGCCCGGGCTAAAAGTACACGGCGTTTCATTCCGGACGAAAGCACGTCGAATCCGGCGTCCGCGGCCAACTGCATGCGCGAAATGATTTGCTCGACTTGATTCCGCGATTTCCAATCGTCGTCGCCATTGCTACCCGACTGCCCGATGGCAGCCAGGCCCTCGGCGACAACGTCGAACACGATCGCAGACAAGTTTTGCGGCACATCCTGGCGGAGCAGCGATACTTTCGCCCCCGGCGACAGTCGAACTTGGCCCTGGTCCGGTTGCTCGTCCCCGCTCAGCAGCCGCAGAAATGTGGTTTTGCCGGCTCCGTTTCTTCCCAGTAGCCCAATGCGCTGGCCCGCTTCAATTTTGCAACTCACCGAATCCAACAGCGGCGGCCCGCGAAATCCGATGCTGAGATCATCGACACTGACGAGGGCCATGAGCTATCGCTCGACAGATTTCTTGGAAAACGTCACGTATGGAAAAATCTCGGGAATGTGGGAATCCCAAACCGCATGCATGCCGACGGCCCAGCCACCCGAATCCTTTGCCGGCGGCGGTGCTTTGTATTGATTGAATCGCATCAAGTCGATCCGCCAGACATCGCCATCCTTCGGGGGCAGCGACCGACCGTCGCCCTTGGCGAGCCAGTTCATTTCTTTCCAAGGGAACGCCAACTCAGCGGTCCAGCCACGGTCGCGGTCTTTCCCATCGTTAAGTGTGCCATCGACGTGCACACCGCTCCTCAGATTCGGAAAGTCCCAACCAATACAGCCAACCCGCTTGCCGCGCGGATGAGCTTTGAACCCGACGCCGTCAAATGTCTGCACGCCTTTGTACGAGCGGCGAAATTCCGGCACGGCGGAATATCCGTCACGCTCGTAGGCATCCTCCCAAATGAAGAACGCTTCGTAAATTGTGCCGTACGCGTTGATCTCGAATTCATAGTAAGCGTCCTTGCCGCCGATAAAAATCTCGATGTCGTTATCGTAGTAAATCGGTGAGTCGCGTTTCTTGTATTTTGCGGTAGCGTTTGGCTCCTCAACCCAAAATCCGGCATACAGAAACTGGTCGTCCCATAAAATCGCCGCGCGAGTGTCGAACGCCGTTTTGTTGCCGGAGATAAGGTCCACGAATCGCGAGGTTTGCGGCGCGCGGACCCAACTCGGCTCGTCGAGTTTTCCGTCAATCTTAATCGCACCTGCAGTCCGAGCCGCCGTATAACGCGGAATCTTTTTTAGATCGACCAACGTGAGCGGATCGGCCGACGCGGACCGCTCGCTCCGTTTTGTTGGCTCTTCCGCAACCGCCGCAAGCGGCAGCAACGTCACGAGCAGCAGTGCTCTAACGACCTGCAATAACATAACTGGTGATACCGACCCTCAATGTTCACCGTGCTTTAGGCCCTGCGGAACCTTGAAACCGCCGGCTCGCAGGAACGCCAGCAGGTCGCGGATCTCTTGTTTGGTCAACATATCGACCATGCCCTCGGGCATTGCCGAGATTTTGGACGCCACTTTTTCTTCCACTTGTTTTTTAGGCACCACTTGGACAACGTTCGGCGTCAGCAGATTCGGAATGATATGGATCGAGGTTTCGTCCTCTTTCAAAATCGTCCCCGAAACGATTTTTCCGTCATCGGTATAAAGCTGATAGGCGCGGTATTTTTCGTTCAGATCACTGGAGGGAAGAAGGATTTGCTGCAACAGTTTTCCGCCTTTGTACTTCTCGGCGACCTTGGTCAGGTCGGGCCCGATGCTGGCGCCGTGACCGTTGACGGCGTGACATTGATTACATCGGGCTGTCATAAATGCCTTCATGCCGCGCATTACGCTGCGGTCCTCAACCGCACCGCCGTCGCCTTCAAAGTCGGCCATTGTCCATTTTTTGACAAACGCCGGCCGCGTGCGCGAGGCGAGCAGCAGGTCGACATCTTTGAGGTCTTTTACCACAATCATTTCGCCCGTCATGATCACCCAGTGACCGGGAAACGTACAGACATACGGATAGACGCCCGGTTTCTCGGGTGCTTTGAACCGCAGTACCTTGACTTTGGACTTGCGCGTCGGGCCAATCATTGGTGCGTAATGCAGAATCAAGTGGCGTTTCGAACGGGGAATAAAATCGGAATTTGCGTGGCGTGGGTTTTTGGCCATTTCATTGGCAGCCATGCCAACTTCTTCCAACGCATCCGGTTTGACGAAAACCAGGTTGTGATCGGTCGCGTCGGGATTTGAGAAAACCAGCTTGACGGGCTGGCCGGTGGTGGCGACGAACTGCGTCACCGTGTACCGCATCCGTTCCGGTAGGCAGCCGACATGGACCAGTTTGAGATTCTTCTGGCTGTCGAATTCCGCATCGGCGGCGGACCGTTTCGGTTCTCGTAATTCGTTTGCGCGGCTGGCCGCTTTAAGCAGCCTTGGCACGCGTGCATACGAATCAACGCCCTCCCAATGCCGCCGCAGCGTGTGCGACCCCAGTGCGCAGTTAAACGCATAGGCGAGATGCTGTTCGCGCGGATACTTGGCGATATCGAGTATCGCGTCCAGCGCCTCGCGGGTGCCGATGTAGCTGGCGGCAATGGCGGCCTCCATCCGAACCAGGCTGTTTGGATCATTCGCCGACTTTTGCAACAACCCGACGGCGTCGGGCATTTGTGGGTGCCAATACCGCAGCTGTTGCGTAGCGGCCGCTCGAGCGCGGTGTTCGTCGCAGGCGAGCACCTCGCGAAGCAGTTCGCCATGAGCTGCGCCGATGTTGCGGTACATCCAGATCGCTTCGATTTGATGATGTCGAAAGCGCGGATCGCCTCGGTCCAGCGACTTGGACCACTCGTCGAGCGCCGCACGGACTTCAGCCACCGGACGTTCCCGCAATTCGCGCTTGGCCCAATAGCGATATCGGTATTCGCGGCGCTTCAAAATATCCAACAATGCCGCAATCGGTGCGGCGGCGATCTTCGGCGGCTCTTGCAGCGACTTTCCTTTCGCCTTGATCCGCCAGATGCGGCCCGAATGCCGATCTCGGCGTTCGTCGCGCAGTGAATACTGCGCGTGGCCCTTTACCGGGTTGTACCAATCGCAAACATACATCGCGCCCCGGGGGCCGAAGCGGATGTCGACCGGAATGAAACTTAGATTCGACGAAAAGATCAGGTCGCTAACGTACTGTTCGTCGTAACCAAATTCGGTTTCTTTCCAGTGCAAAATCTCGACGCGGTTGGTTGGCTTGTATCGCACCTTGATGAAGTCGCCCTGCATCTCGTCGGGGAACGTCGCGAAGTCGACAAACTCCTGGCCGCAAGTTCCCGAATAGGCGCGCAGCCCGGCGGGCTTGGGGTGCTGTTGCGGATAGGGCGGGTCGAGCGAATGAAACGCAGCCGCGTAGATCGGATGGCTGGCCACGTGCTGGCCCCAGGCGTCGAAGGTGACGCCCCACGGGTTCGTGCTGTGGTACGTGCCGAAACTTGTCAGTCGATGCTGCCGCGGACGAAAACGATACCAGCCGCTGTTCGCCTGGCGCACCGGACCGTACGGAGTTTCGATCTGTGAGTGCAAAAAAATGGAATCCCTAAAAATCAAATCGCCGTCGGGGCTCCAGACAAAGTCGTGCAGCGCGTGGTGCGAGTCCTCACAACCAAAGCCGCTTAAGACTTTTTGGCGGAAATCTGCACGACCGTCGCCATCGGTGTCTTTAATGAACGTTAACTCCGGTTCTTCGGAAACGTAAACGCCGCCGTCGCCGAATTCAAACGATAGCGGAATGTGAAGGTCGTCGGCAAACACGGTCGATTTGTCCGCGCGGCCGTCACCGTCGGTATCTTCGAGAATCACGAGCTTGTCATTCGGCTCGTTGCCCGGGTAAACGTGCGGATAAGTCGTCGAACAACTGACCCACAGCCTCCCCCGCGCATCCCATCGCATCTGAATCGGCGCGGCGATATCGGGAAACTCCTCTTCTCCCGCGAACAAATTCACCTCGAACCGCGGATCGACTTTGAATTCCTTTAATTCGTCGGCGGCCGATATCCAACGATTCGCGCCACGCGATTCCTTGGTCTTCGGCAGCGGTGGAACTTTGGAATCGTCTACCTTGGGCGGCACGTTCTTGCGCTGGGCGATCGCCCAGATGCGTTTGTCGCGATTCGCGACCAGCAGTTCAAAGTTCCGCATAGCCGGAAGAAAGTCCAGGTATCCGTAACTGCGATTGCGCGAACCGGTGTAATAAAACGTATTGACCGGACGAAAGCGGCGGAAGTACTGGCGGTTTTTATCGACGATCGCCGCACGCAGATCGCGGGGGATGGACGGGGGGCTGGCGTCGAAAACTTGCTGAAACAATACGTCTGAAAAGTGGGCGTAACCCTTTTCGACCAAGTGCGCTCCGTTGAATGTCAGATCGCTCTCGGGATCGGCCATGCGATCAGCCAGCCCGTGATACACGTCGGCAAAGCCAACGTTCTGCTCGGCCGCCACTTCGCGCATGACCGCGACGTATTTTTCAATCCGCGCGTTGTTCCGATCGGCCGCCGCCACTCCGGCGACGTTTTCGTTTGGAATTGGCGAGACCAAAACGATGCGCGGGCCGGTTTCGCCATCCAAAGCGCTCGACTTCAACCGAGCCATGTAATCGTTCAGCGCCTTACGAAAACGGGGTATCCCCGCGTCGCCGTCGAACGATTCGTTAAACCCGTACGCGGCGAAAATCACGCCGATTTTTTCGTAGGTCAAATGCTGCTCAGTGTCGGCGAAGTTCGCCGGACGCGGCTGCAAGTCCGGGGTATCCGCCGACCAGGACAGATTGCGAACGACCAGCTCAAGTTCTGGGAAACGGGAGTGCAGCAGTGCCTCGAAATAGCCGTAGTCCTGCATGCGTTCAAACAATGTATTGCCGATCAGCGCGATGCGATCGCCCTTTTTCAAACGCAGCGGCAGCTTGGTGACGACCGGATCGGTCGCTTGGGGACGGGGCGCGGTCTTGGCGTAAATCCCGTATCGCGCGAGATTCGGATTCTCGGTCGGCGCGGGCTTACCGGTCGGCCGGTTCTTGGAATCCCGGCTGTTTTGGGACTTTTTCTTCGCGTTCTTCTGCTGCTGTTTCGGTCGGGGGGCTTGGTCCTGCCCGGAGAGGACCTCCGGTGAATCGCCCCCGATCAAAACGATCAAACCGAGGACCGCGGCAAAACACCAACACAACAACCGCGAGTTCAACATGAAGGGCCCCTCAGCAAACAAGGTTAATCCAAGTCCCTAAGGGTAGTTTCCAGCACCGGCCGTGGCAAGAATCGTTCCCGCCGGGGTACGTGTTCCAGGTCGCTACGGCTTTTCCGACTCGCCGTTGCGGCGGAGAACAAAGTTGACGTAGTGAATACCGGTCTCTTCGTTGGTTAGAATACCGCCGCCCGGCGCCAGGTACCTGGAAATAACGGAAAATGCCGGCAGCGGGTTGTCGGTCAGCGCCTCGTTTACGGCGCGAACCGCGGGGTTGTCCGACCGCTCGGCGAGCCAATCGAGCGTCGATTCGGCGGTCAGCAAATCGTACAACGCGCGCAGCCGTTCCTCGGGCCGATCGAAGGTGATCATCGAAGGTTCGCGGCCGCCGGCCAATCGGCGAGCTTTGGCGGCGATCACTTTGTAGTCGAGCTGCGATCCGAGTGACTCGGCCGCTCCACTGTGTGTGTTAATCACCCTCTCCATAGATGTCGGACGATCTGTGAAAATGAGGTAGCTCCCGACAACGGCAACGCACGGTTGCGGCCTCCGCCTCTCGTTCACCTCATTGTCGCCGCTATCGTCGTCATCGTCATCGCCGTCGTTCCGACGCCCGGGAATAGTGAACTGATGAAACTTGATGCCGCCGTGATTCTTCTCGGTAAACCGTTCGCTGAACCGATCAATCGCTTTCTGCAGTGTCCCCGAAAACTCGGTGGCGTCGTTCAGTTCGAATCCAATCGCGCGGGTTTCTGCTCCGATGCGAATCGGCCGCTCGTACCACATCGTATGGCTAATGCGACCAGCCAGGGCGGGCATGATTTCTTCCTCAAAATCGATGTCGATGTTGTCCGAAACCCGCTGCTTGACCATCGCCGAAAACGAACCTTCGCCCCGGAAACTATCGACGAGTTCGGCGGTGCCGTTGTACGTTTTTTCCAGATCCCAATGCAGCGTGAAGTAGCTAGTGACATCGGTGGGAACCCAACTTTCGGGCTTCATTTTTCCGCCCTTCAGCGCAATCATGTCGAGTACGCCGGTCCGCGGGTTTTCCAGCAGCAGGTGGAAATGAGTAACGGAATCATACGATTCGCTGGCCAGCGTCACACTGCCGCCGATTCCAGTTAGTCCGTCCAGTCCGATCGTCGGCAGAAACGCAAATCCGGCCGCGGCGGCGAGATTGCCGCGCACCAAGTTGCGCGCCAGTTCAATCGGATCGACAAACCAGGTGATCTGCGGAGCGTCGTCTTTCTTTCCGGCACACCGTGTCATGATCGCGCCGAATTTTTTGTTCTTAGCGAGGCATTCTTCTTTGACGCCACCCCACCGCGTCAGCAGCGATTGAGAGAACTCGAGATCGGTCGTCAGCACCATGGTCTGCTCTTTGATGAACAGCACGGCCGGCGGATCGTCCGCCCGGTCGCCTTGCGGCTGAGCGATGATGAGTTCGACGCCGTCCACGTCCTCCGTCGCGATTTTTGCACCGTCGTTTTCTGCCGCTTCGCGGGCACGGTCGATGAGGCCGTTTACCGTCTCGACCCCTTCGCCCACATCCATCAACACGACCAAACTCGGACGCTTCGTCTCGAACCCGACGAGGCCAATAACGATTTCGCCTTGCGGCAGACTAAGGAGTTCGTCCAGCGACGATCCAACCTGATCTTCGAAATTGGCAAACGCTTCGGCGGCCGATCCGTAAAGCTGCGTAAGCAGCGGACGAATCTTTTCGTCGGTTCCCAGACGACCGATCGAGGTGTCTTTGAAGCGTTTGACCAATTCCGGGCCATCGGCAATTCGCAGATAGGCAAGCGTGTTTTCTGGCAGTAACTGTGGCGCTGATGCCCGCTCGGCGCGAGTTGGCAATGCGACCAGGCCCAGGCAAACAATCGCGAAAGAAACGTGACGAATTGCGCGGGCGAAAATTAATTTTGACATGAGTATCCCTGAGCCTTCAAAAATGCGGAGGTGAGCGGTGCAAAAAGACGGTAAGCCTTGAGTTCTACACGGAATCGAGCCCGTTGGTTACACTTTTACCCCGCTTCGGGCGGGCAATATCGCCGTCGCGGCAGTTGCTACGCACTCGTTCACGGCCGCAGGCCCCGAACGCCGGATGCCTGGATTGGTTCAGAAAATGACCACGTCGGTCCACAGCACCCCGAGTTTAAGCCGCTGAAGAATAGGCCGCTCGGATGTGTGGCAAAACGGCCGAGGCAACAACCATTTCTGCTCCCGTGCCGCGAGGAATTCGGTGCCGTTGTTACAGATTTTGGTGACCCAGACGCGGATTGGGCCGTCGGGATTTCTGCTCGGACAACCTTGATCGAAGAGAGCACTTTTCGCATCCTAGCCGTGGTGCCCGGGAGCGGCCGCTACGTCGCTATGGCGACTTTTCGACGGTCGGGGCCGCCGGCACAATGGGGGCCGCTTCCGTGGCCTCAATTTTCTTTGGAGGCTCAATTTTCTTCGGCGGCTCGTCTGTCTTCGGCGGCTCGTCTGTCTTCGGCGGCTCGTCTGTCTTCGGCGGCTCGTCTGCCTTCTCGTTTTCGGCGATCGATCTCGCCGATTCGTCTTCCTCAAAGTTCACCAGTTGCACCTTTTTTTCGTCGGCCGGCTTTTCTTTCGCTTTGTTGAAATCGTGCTCCTGATCCAAGGCAACTGCAGACCGCTGCGGTAGACTCTCGTCAAAATCCACATGCGGTAGCATCCCACCGGGGAAAGTGGTTTTGTCGTAAAGTGTGCCTTGCCGGAACGGGCCAGCGCCGAGTATCCAGATGTCCTGCGCCGTACTCTTTGAGGTTGCGATTCCCGACTGCCAGATCGGCGCCCGCGTCTCACGGTGGTAGGCAAAGACTGCGATCTTGGCCACTCCGGAGTGTGCATCTTTACGGGCCAAAGAAATCTCGGGGGTCATCGGCAGCGAAGGCGCGGTTGGCAGCATTGCGGCGGCGTGAGACAGGGCGTTGGTTGCAGGAATGCCGTACACGATTTCGTCGCCGTTGGTCCCGAGCGTCCCAATCCGAGCCTCGGCAATGATCTCTGCCTCGTCTCGGCCATCTACCAATCGACAGTCAGCTGCGACCATTTGCTGACGAATGGAACTGATAATGTAATCCGCGTTGATAAAGCCCTGACCCTTTATATTCTTAAGGAACTGCGTATCCAGGAAGACTTTTCTTCCAGCCAGCGCATCGAAGCAGATACTGCCCACGGCCTGATCGACAGCGTCGGATATTAATAAATGCTCTCTCGCGTTCCGACTCTTAGTCTTCCCACAACCGCACGCGACCAGCAGCAAAATCAAAAGCAGAGACGATCGTGAAATCGAGTGGAATGCCACGGCAACCCCAAACAATAAGGAAGTGGAACAGGAGTGGACGTTTTCGGCATGCAAAGAGCGGTAACTACAGCGAATCTCAAATTAATGGGAAACGAGAAAACATAGCTCCTGAAATTTTCCTACCAGACCGCAGAGCGGGGACAGCGGTGCTAGCGGCTAACAAAAAATCTAGCGACCGTTGATCCGGGGGGCCCGACCTTTCCGGCGACAAACGGCCGTCGCGAGTTGGGCCACGGTTAATATTGCCTTTACGCTTGAATCGGGCGACAAAATGGCGGTAGAGTTTCAGAACCGCTGCGCTGCGGCAGCCACGGACCAGCGTATCTGGGTCGATGACGCGTTCATCGGCCAGGAGCCGTGAAAACAAGACGTTTCGTCATGCTGTATGAGTGAACCCATTATTGTCGTCAACGATCGCTCGGACATACTGAGCTGCCTCGGGCTTCGCCGATTGGCGGGGCGAAACCGGCGGGAAAATCTCACGCTATAGAAAATCGATCGTACGCGAGGCTTCTGCTAGGATGAAGCCGCCGCTTCCCGATTCACGATCCAGTCGTAAAGCCAGTTCACGTGACAAGTGACCCATCCGCGCCAGATCGACCGGGCTCAACTGCGTTTCCGACAATTCGCTTTCTCGGTCAGTTGCGGCCGTCGCAGCGGAAAGTCGTCGAAATCGCTCGACGCCAATTGGCCGGTGGTGAACGGCGATTGCACATCGTCGCACCGCCGGGATCGGGCAAAACGGTTCTCGGATTGTTTCTCTGGGCCGAATGCGTCCGCACGCCGGCGCTGGTGCTCTCGCCGAACACCGCTATCCAAATGCAATGGGCCGCCCGGGGCGACCTGTTCGGGCCCGACGGCGACAATGCGCAACCGCTCTCAACACTGATCAGCAGCGACCCAGAGGAGCCCCGTTTACTGACATCGCTGACGTATCAGTCGGTTACGCTGCCGCGGCGCGGGGGCGAAGATCTCGACAGGGCCGCGCGGCGGCTCTGGATCGGGCGGCTGATCGAAAAGCAACAGGCGGCCAATCCGCACGAAGCGGAAGAATGGATCGACGACCTTGCGCGGAACAATTCCGACTATTTCGATGACCGCCTAGCGACGTACCGCAAGCAGATTCGCGACGAGGCGGCGCTTGAGGGCGAGTCGCTTGCCATGCTCCATGCATCGTCCCGCGCGACACTCGAGCGGATTCGCGACGCCGGCGTCGGACTGGTCATTCTCGACGAGTGCCACCACCTGATGGGTCACTGGGGCCGCGTGCTGGCCGACGCTCACGAACTGCTCGGCAAACCGATCATCGTCGGACTGACCGCCACGCCGCCCGATCCGAAAGGCAAAACGTCGGAGGATATCGAACGCTATAAGACGTTCTTCGGTCCCGTCGATTTCGACGTGCCGGTCCCGGCAGTCGTCAAGGACGGCTACCTCGCACCCTATCAGGATCTTGCCTATTTCGTGCGACCGACCGCCGACGAGTTGCGGTTTGTCGCCGGCGTCGACGACCAGTTGCACGCGCTGGTCGAGGAATTCTGCCGGCTTGAGGACACCGAACGGCTGCCGGCGTGGGTGTCGCGTGTGCTCGTCGAGCGACGGCTCGGCGCGACCGTTGCCGGGGACTGGCAAGACTTCGAGCGGCGCGACAAGTCTTTCGCCTGGGCGGCGCGAGCCTTTCTGACGCACCGAAAAATTCCGCTACCGACCGGTGTACCGCCGCCGGACGACTCGCCGGGACCTGACGAATCACTCGATCTCGAATTGCTCAGCACGGTGCTCGACCGCTATATCCGCCATCGCCTGCGGCGTTCCGACGAACCCCGCGATCACGAGTTGGCCGAGCGGGCAATTCGCGGGCTGAGGTCACTCGGCGTGCAGGTGACCGAGACCGGCAGGCAAGCGTGCGCTTCGCCAGCCGGTCGCGTGATGGCGTACTCGCTCGGCAAGGCCGCCGCGCTGCGGACGATCCTCGCCGAGGAGCGGCGCGTGCTGGGAGAGTCGATCCGAGCGGTCGTCGTCACCGATTACGAGAAGACCTCCGCGGTCACCGCCGAAATCAGCCACCTGCTCGACGACGAAGCGGGAGGCGCCGTGGCCGCCTTCAAGACGCTGCTGGGCGACCGCCAGACCGACCTGCTCGATCCCGTCCTCGTCACCGGTTCCAGCGTGCTCGTCGATAACGACCTCGCCGACAAATTCCTCGTCGCCGCAAACGAGTGGCTCGGCGAACAACATCACGATGTCGGACTTGAATTCTTAGAACGCGACGGGTTCAAGTTGCTGATTGGTCGGGGCGGCGACTGGTCGCCGCGGATTTACATCCGTAAAATCTTTAAGTATGGTTAACCCATCATTAAATTTTACTGAATATTATCCAGGATCATCAGGTTATGAAAACCCTGATAAAATAGGTGTTGATCTTTCTAAAGGTACGATGATGTGGTCCAGTACAGATGGAAAAAATACTTATATTACTCGAATGGAGCGCTTTGAAAAATTTTGCATGTTAGCGAAAAAATTTAAAATTGATAATTTATTTCAAACTGATGAAATACCAAATAAACATCAGGCACTTTTTGAATACTATTATAAAGATAATGATGTCAAAAATGCAAAAATTGAATATGACAAAATTGACAAAAAAGGACTTACAGAAGATGTGAAAGCTAAATATGTAGCAATAACTACTGGGGACACCTCGTTTTTAGATAAATTAAAAACTAATGAGCGGCATTCCAAAATGTAT
>JAYGDO010000048.1:0-6710 GCA_046582885.1 Pirellulales bacterium
GGTATTATCGGCTGCCGACGGAGGCCGAGTGGGAGTACGCCTGCCGCGCCGGGACAAAAACACCCTACTCGTTCGGCGACGACCCGGACGAGATTGATGGTTTTGCCTGGCACATCGACAACAGCGAAGAAACTTATCAGAAGGTAGGAAAGAAAAAGCCGAATCCGTGGGGGCTGCACGACATGCACGGCAATGTCGCCGAATGGGTCTTAGACCAGCATGTCGAGGGCCATTACGCCAAATTTTCCGGAAAAACCGTTTCCGTCGTCGAAGCACTGGCGATTCCGACCAAGCTTTTCCCTCGCGTCGTTCGCGGCGGGTCGTGGGATGATGACTTAGACGCGCATCGCAGCGCTGCTCGAATCACATCGACGCCGGATTGGAAGGAGCAGGATCCCCAATTTCCGCAGAGCATCTGGTATCATACGGATGCGGTGTTTGTCGGCCTTCGTGTGGTGCGGCCGCTGCGGGAGCCCACGGCGGAGGAAAAAAAGAAAATTTGGGATGCGGGCCTGATCGTGCCCAAGTCTCTGCCCAGCGACAAGAAAGGCTGTAATCACGAGTAATGTGCGTGGAATATTGCTGGAGTATGGAGTGCCGACCCTATGCCCCGGGCACCATGCTACTTCCAAGACTTTTCGCCCCAAACAAGGAGATTGATAATGAGCGCGGACCAAAAGAAAAATTCGACGGACGAAACGCGACGCCAATTTCTCAAGACGTCGACGGTCGTCGCGGCGGGCACGGTTGCCGGCACGCTGGCGGTACCAAGAAATGTCCACGCGGCAGGCGGTGACGAAATCAAAATCGGGCTGGTCGGTTGTGGTGGACGCGGTACCGGTGCGGCGGCGCAGGCGATGAACACGCAGGCCAAGACTGGCCCGGTCAAATTGATCGCCATGGCCGATGCTTTCGAAGACAACGTTGAAAAGCGTTATAAGGCGTTGTCGGGCAACTACAAAAAACAAATGGACGTGCCCAAGGAACGCCGTTTTCACGGGTTCGACGCCTACAAGAAATTGATGGAGACCGATTGCGAATTGGTCATCCTGGCGACGTCGCCCGGTTTCCGGCCCCTGCACTTCGAGGCGGCTGTCAACGCGGGCAAGCACGTCTTCATGGAAAAACCTGTGGGGACCGACTCGGAAGGAATCCGGAAAGTTATTGAAGCCAACAAAGTGGCCAAGCAAAAAAACCTGTTGGTCCAGGTCGGCCTGCAGCGCCGCCACGAAGATCGCTACAAGGAGACGATTAAACGCCTCCAGGACGGCGAGATTGGCGATATTAACTTCATGCGGTCCTACTGGAATGGTGGGGGCGTTTGGGTCCGCGGTCGCGGCGATTTAGGCAAGACCTACAGCCGCAAGCTGGGTGAAATGGAATACCAGATGCGGAATTGGTACTACTTCAACTGGCTCTGCGGCGATCACATCGTCGAGCAGCATATCCACAACCTGGATGTCATCAATTGGCTCAAAGCCGGCTTCCCGGTGAAGGCCAGCGGTATGGGGGGTCGTCAGGCCCGCAAGGGGGTCGACCACGGTGAAATCTACGACCATCATGCCGTGGAATATCACTACGCAGATGGTTCGGTGATGCTCAGCCAGTGCCGTCACATTCGCGGTTGCTGGAACAGCGTCTCGGAGCACGCGCACGGTTCGGGCGGATACTGCAACATCGGTGGCGCATCGATTACGAAAAAAGACGGTACGAAATGGAGCTATGGCCGCGGCGGTGGTGGTGGCCATCAGCAGGAGCACTACGATCTGTTTGCCGACTATCGAGCGGGCAAGCGCCCGAACGAAGGCGATTACGGCGCGTACAGCACCATGACGGCCATTATGGGCCGCCTGTGCACGTACAGCGGCAAGGAGTTGACCTGGGATCAGGTATTGAACTCGAAAGTGAACTTGGGCGTGAAGGATTTCACATCGATGGATGATACCCCGCCGTTGCTTCCCGATCCGGACGGCCGCTACAAGATTGCGATGCCCGGTACAACCCGCGTTGTGTAATTGCGGCGGACGACAAAACCGACAACGGCCGCCCCGCGCGTGCGGGGCGGCCTTTTTTTGTTGTGGGTTGGAATCCCAGCAGGTATCCGCCGTCGGACCTGGAGGCCCCGACCTGGAGGCCCGTGGTGCAAAGTGCCTGCGGCCTTCTAGACCGCCGCGGGCTTCGGGCTGATCCGCGCTTCTTCGCTTAGCTGCCGGACGATCTCCGCCGGGTCACCGGTGTGCTTGAGAATATTCCGTTGGCGGTCCGCCCAGCTGGGCCGTGAGGTGATATCAAGACACCGCTCGAGATAGGGCTGGCAACCAAGCTCGTCGGCCGCCGGACGCAGGCGGCGGACCATGGACTCGACCAACTCGGCCAGCGGATGCGCTTCGTAAGTGTATGATTCGACGAGTTCGGCCTTGGTTCCAAACCGCGAAGCCCGCCATTTATTCTGGCGGACCATCATCGGATGGCAGTCGTGCTGATAAGCGCCTTGATCGATCTCGTCCGACAGCGCCTTGACGAGGCATTGAATGAAGGCCGTAATGGCCAGCGTGTCATCCAGGTTGCCCGGCATGTCGCACACGCGAACTTCGACCGTGCCAAAATTGTGATGCGGCCGCACGTCCCACCAAATTTCACGAATGGTGTTGATGAAGCCCGTGTCGATCATGTGATTGACCAACCAGACGTATTCGCTCCAATTCCGCATCAGAGTCGGCAAACCCGCGGTCGGCAGGCCTTCCATGACTTTCGAGCGATGCGACTGCAAGCCGGTGTTGCGGTTTTCCCAAAACGGACTGCTGCAACTCATGGCCAGCATGGTGGGCAGATGTTGCATGATCCGGTCGCAGATCATCACGGCTTTGTCACCGGAATCGACGGCCACGTGAACGTGCAAGCCGAACGTCACCAGTCGCCGCGCCATCTCCTGCAGCAGATTGACGAGTTGCGCGTACCTTTCGTCGGGCGTTACCTGCTGATCGTGCCAGCGAGAAAACGGGTGTGTCGCGCCCCACCACAGTCGCAAGCCAAGCTGATCGCAAATCTTTTCGACCTGCGAGATCTTGTCTCGCAGGTCGACGTCGGCTTCGGCAACGGTGCGGCATACCTCGGTGTTTAATTCGACGCAGCACTGCATCAATTCGGGTTTGATGCGATCGGTTTCACTGCCGGAAGGGACGCTGTCAAGAATCTTTTGAATCGAACTGGAAAGCGCCATGGTCTCTTCATCGACCAGGCCCAGCTCAATTTCAACACCGACGGTATGTTCACTATTTTGAGTAAAGTGGACGGTACTCATGTTGCATCCCCTCCAGCGAGCATCATCCTACATTGGCATGGACAGTCGGTCCACGTCGAAGTCGTGTGGGGTCCGACCAGACGATGGCGGCGCGGGCCAGCAGTTTTGCCCCGATCGGGATCGCCGCCTCGTCCACGTCGAAGGTCGGTGTGTGCAGCGGGGGCGGGCTGGTGCCGGGTTTGGCGGAGCCGAGTCGGAACATCGCTCCGGGAATATGGTCGAGATACACCGCAAAATCCTCGCTGCCCATGCTGGCCCGCGATATTTCATCGATTTGTTCCGCGCCCAGCAGGTTTCGCGCAACGTTGCGAACCATTTCGGTCATCTCCGCGTCGTTGCGGACCGAACGAATCCGCGATCCGAAATCAACGTCGATGGTTGTGCCAGAACTCTGGGCGACGCCGCGGCAGATGCGTTCGATGTGGTCGATGGTCTGCCTGCGAACGTTGAGGTCCAGTGTCCGTACCGTTCCCCGCAATTCCACCAATTCGGGGATCACATTAGGATTTCCACCGCCCTGGATTTGGCCGATGGTTACAACCACCGCATCTTGGCTATCGGTCGCCCGCGGGATGGTCAGGTAAATTGAATTGATTAGTTGAGCCGAGGCCGCTATCGGGTCGATGGTTTCGTGTGGCCTCGCCGCATGGCCGCCGCGTCCGGTCAGCCGAAAGTGCATCGCATCGCAATTGGCGGTCATCAGGCCCGCACGGAGTCCGATTTGACCTACGCTGCGAGTCGGATCGACGTGGGTGGCCAGGATGCCGTCGACTCCGTCCAGCGCGCCGGCTTCCACCATTTCCGCAGCGCCGGTCGCCGTCTCTTCGGACGGCTGAAAGATGCCTCGCGTGTTGACGGGCCAGGGCAACTCGTCTTGATCGTTCAATTCGTGCAGTCCGAGCAATGCGCCGAGCACGATCGAGCTATGAACATCGTGGCCGCACGCGTGCATGACACCTTCGTGCCGGCTGTGGTATTCGACATCCTTTTCGTCGTGGATTCGCAGCGCGTCGATGTCTGCGCGTAGGGCGATCCGCGGCGCGTCCGGCTCGTCACGGCGATCGACCATTAGCCCGCGGCCGTTGGGTCCCATGCGGACATCGAATCCGGCGTCTGCCAGTAACTGGTATAGAAACAGGCTTGTTTCATGCTCGTGCCCGCTGATCTCCGGATGCGCGTGCAGATGCCGCCGTACGCCAACGAGTTGATCGCGGCGGCGGTCGATGGCGGCATCGAGTGTGGTTGGCCAGTTCTCTTGCATGGTGGTTCGGCCGCGTCTCTGTTGATCTGACGGCGGCGAAGAATTTCCGCAAGTCGCCTCAACAAACCCGGTTGTCTTACACGGGGCGGCACCTTAATTCTACCATTTTTTGGCCGACAAGAAGAAATTTGGAACCCGTGCGGCGGGATTTCGTTATTCGCGCTGTTCGTCTTCAACTTGGCGGCGGATGGCCTTGCTGAGCCACCAGCCCCAGATCAGATAATGTAGGCCGGCAAAAGCGAATATGACGGCTGCGATGGCGGCCGGGCCGATCAGGTTCCCCAGGCTGCACAGCAGAACACCGGCAATCAGGACGAAGGCGCCAACGACGGCGGAAAGCGTTGACGACTTTTTCCGTGGCGGATTTTCAGGCGACGCTGCGGCGGGCGGGCGCGACGGCATGCGGGGCATCTCTGCGGCGGCCGATTTTCGTTCGCCGGGCGCCAGCGGCGGCGGTTCGTCGACCGGCAGTTGTTCGTCATCGACAGGCGTCACGGGACAAATTCCGGTTCGACCAGATGCGGGATCACGCCTGCTTCATAACCCCGCCGTAGAAACAGGGCGACCGACTCGCGGCCTCGCGGCCCGAAGTCCAGTGTCCAGTCGTTCACATACATGCCGACAAACGTATCGGCCTTGTCCCGGTCGAGGTCGCGTCCGTACTTAAACGCGTAAGCCAGTGCTTCGCTGCGGTGTTTCAGACCGTATTGAATGCTCTCCTTCAGCAACCGCTGGACATCCTGGATGACATCTTCGCCGAGATCTTTCCGCACGGCATTCGCGCCGAGCGGTAAGGGCAATCCGTCCGTTTCTGTGAACCACCACTCGCCCATGTCGATGATCAGCTTTAGGTTCCGATCGCCGTAGGTAAGCTGGCCTTCGTGGATAATCAATCCGGCGTCAATCGACTGGCCGTTGTATTCGCCGCGTTCAACCGCGGGGATAATTTCGTCAAACGGCACGACTACGTGCGCAAAGTCGACGTTCAGACAGAGCCGTAGCGCCAGGTAGGCGCTGGTCAGTTTCCCGGGAATCGCGATTGTCAGATTCCGCAGATCAGAAACGGCGTGCGGCTCGCGGGTCACGACCATCGGCCCGTATTGATCGCCCATGCTCGCGCCGCAGGAACAGAGCGCGTAGACATCGGTCAAATGCGCGTAGCCGTGCAGGCTGACCGCGGTCAGTTCCAGTTCGCCGGAAAACGCGCGCTGGTTGAGCGTTTCGATATCGACAAGTTCGTGCGTAAATTCGTAGTCGCCCGTGTCGATTTTGGCGTTTGCCAGGGCGTGAAACATAAATGCGTCGTCGGGATCGGGGCTGTGTCCAACGCGAATGAGTTGTTTCGTAGCGGTCAAAATGCGGACTCCATTGAAGGTGGGGCGGGTTTTCCCTGACAGAAACGATCCGGCGGGCAAATTGATAAAAATCGCGAGGGCGAAGTTTCGCCGAGGCAGTCCGCATCGCCGACTTGCCCCTGAACCTCGCCCTCGCAGAGAACCGCACTCGCGCCGCATGGTTAACCAGCGGCGCGAGGGCTACTGGCTTGCCACCAGTGTCCTGCAATCGCAAACCCGCGTCAAACGATTTCCTGCGGTTTTCCCCAGTTTTGCAGATGGTCTGCGAGATGTCGTGGTGCGTTGCGCGGTCCGCCGCCCGTCGCCCTGCGATCCCGAGAATATTGAAATAATGTCGGGGCCCTACGACGAATTTCGACGGGCTGTCGACGAGACAGTCGTAATGGCCTCGAAAAATTGGCTAAATTTACGGAAACTACGTAACAATCGCGTCACAACGACGTCAAATCATCATTAACAAGAGCAGATGGGCCCGACGTAATGGATTCCAGCCGGCAGCGATGGGTGATCGAAGCCCTCGAACGCTACGAAGCGCCGTTGCTGCGGTATGCGCGTCGGCTGGTCCGCGATGAAGAAACGGCCAAAGACGTGGTGCAGCATGCCTTCTTGCGGCTGTGTGAGCAATCGCCCGATTCGATTCGGCAAGGCGTGAGCGCTTGGCTGTACGCCGTTTGTCGCAATCGAGTGATCGACATGCATAGAAAGGATCGGCGGATGGAAACGCTAAGCGAGACCGAGCAACTCAGTTATCGCAGCCCTGAGCCAAGCCCCGGCGACAAATGCGAGGCGAACG
>JAYGDO010000091.1:0-1999 GCA_046582885.1 Pirellulales bacterium
CGTGTGCTCTTCCGATCTAGCGATCACGGCGGCGGCAGCAAACGCTTCATGACAGGTCGCATTCCCGATACGCCTACGGGGACGCTCAACGACTCACCGTCGGTGATCTCGATCGTCAACAAAATGCGTGAGCACGTTGACGTCGGCTTGCCAAACTGTGTCACGATGGCCAACGGCGGCCGGTCCAAAGTCAACACGTATGCCCAGGGCGCGGCGTATCTGGGAATGAAGTACAACTACTTACCGGTGGGGGACGATCCGACTTCGCCGAAGTTCGCAGTCAGAAACACGTTCCTGGGCAAGATCGCCGAGGACCGCCTCGGGGACCGCAGGCAGCTGCTCAGCAGCCTCGATCGGTTGCGGAGCGAGGTCGACGCCAGTGGCACGATGGACGCAGTCGACGAGTTCAGCCAGCAATCGTTTGAGCTGCTGACCAGCTCGCGGATGCACGAAGCGTTTGATCTGTCGCGCGAACCTCAGTCGCTCCGCGAGCGCTACGGCATGCACGCCTGGGGACAGCGTGCGCTGATGGCGCGGCGGCTGGTCGAGGCGGGCTCTAGTTTCGTGACGGTGGTTATGGAAAACCCGTTTATCTCTGGTGTGAAGTCTCCCAAGTTGGGCTTCTACAACTGGGATTCACACGCGGCGAATTGCGATCTCTGGAAGGACGCTGTTCCCCGTTTCCCCATCTACGACAAGGCGGTCACGGCGCTGATCGAAGACCTGCACGCGCGGAGTTTGACGAAAAAAGTCCTGCTCGTCGTCACTGGCGAGTTCGGCCGTTCGCCGAAAATCAGCAGGGCTGATGGGGGTTCGAAAGGCCTTCGTTTCGGCCGCGAGCACTGGCCACAGGCCATGTCGGTGCTGGTCTGCGGTGGTGGCATGCGGCACGGGCAAGTGATCGGCTCGACCAACGCCAAAGGCGAGCATCCCCACGACCGACCGCTGACGCCGAACGACCTGTGGGCCACCGTATACAAGCACCTGGGCATCGACCAGGACGCAACGATCAATGACTACACGGGCCGCCCACAGTTGCTGCTGCCGTTTGGAAAACCGATTCGGGAACTGACCTAAAGTCGTAGCTTTGGAGCAAGTCGCCGTGATTGTCGCTACTCACCGTCGCAATCCGGTTCGCCTGTTTGCGGTGCGGGTGAGTGTGCTCTGTGCCGCGTCGTTGCTCGTTATTGTGTGGCACCCGCGGGCGGATGGCGCCGATCGCGAGTCGCTCGTCTTTTTCGAGAACGAGGTTCGTCCGTTGCTCGTGCAGCGCTGCGTCAAATGTCACGGGCCGAAGAAGTCGGAGTCGGATTTGCGGCTCGATGCACTGGCTACAGCGCTCAAGGGCGGCGAAAACGGGCCGGCCGTTATTCCCGGAAAGCCCGGCGAGAGTCTGCTCATCAAGGCCGTGCGCCGCGAAGGCGAATTGAAGATGCCGCCCGATGAAAAACTGGCCGATCGTGAAATCGCGGCGCTGGTCCAGTGGATTGAGCGCGGGGCCGCCTGGCCGAAGGGCGTAACGCTTGGCGGCGGTGGCCCTGCCGTGCGGGGTGGTCCCATTACTGCTGAAGAACGCACCTTCTGGTCATTTCAGCCGGTCAAAGATCCTCAGCCACCTAGGGTCGAAGGCCCGCAGGTCATTAATGACATCGATCGATTCGTAGCCCGGCGGCTGCGCGACGCCAAGCTGAAAGCAACGAAATCGGCCGACCGCCACGTGCTGATTCGTCGTGCGACGTTCGATCTGACCGGTTTGCCGCCGATGCCCGAGGACATCCAAGCGTATCTCGATGACGAATCACCCGATGCTTTTCAAAAAGTGGTCGATCGGTTGTTGAAATCGAAGGCTTACGGAGAACGTTGGGGCCGGCACTGGCTGGACGTGGTGCGCTACGCGGACACGGCCGGCGAAACGGGCGACTATCCGACTCCGCTATCCTACAAGTATCGAAACTGGGTCATCAACGCGTTGAACGACGACAAGCCGTACGATCAGTTT
>JAYGDO010000170.1:0-2991 GCA_046582885.1 Pirellulales bacterium
TTTATTGAAATCGGGAATTGACTTTGACGAGTTTCGCGAAAGCGCCGTGGCCCTGTTCGGGGTTCGAGGTGTCGGCGCCCTCGTCGAAAACGCGGTTTTTGCAGCTCCAGTATTCTTCACGAAACGTTGCTAACTCTTCGATGGTGAGCCTCCCCAGGTGCACCGTCTTCAGGTCCCAGTCGGTGCGCTCGAATGGAATGACTTGGATCAGCGGTGTCCCCTCTTTGATGGAAAGTGGGGGTGTCTGTCGCAGCGTCATCAGCACGGTAATCGTCGTTTGACCGTTATCGGTATCGAAGATTGTTGGAATTACCTGGAACGGAAGTTCGTCGTCGTTGCGATTCAAGGGATCGAAACAAAAACACGAATACCCCGGCGGTGTCTCAATCTGCCAGTAGTCTCGAAACTTAAAGACGGCCACATTCTGCCAGGGCGAACCGTAAAAGGGTTCCGGCGGGAGTCGGCCGAGAATCGGAATCCAGTCGGGATAAACGGATTGGTCGATGTCGTCGGCAAGCCGCTGTACGATCGCGGTCGAACCGTCGGGCTGCACATCGATGGAGATGTCGAAGTCAAACGGCGCCGGAATCACATAGCCGTGCGTCATGGCCTCGAGGAAGGGCGGGCACATCTTCACAGTGCGGTTTGGAAAGCCGTCCGGCTCGGAACATGGAGAGTATCGCCCAAGCTCTTTGAACCACTCAGGCAGGTGCGCTTTTGCGGGATAAGGATGTGCGAGCCGGCATTTGCCGTTGTCATTCCAATAGCGGCGGGGCGTACCGAATGTAATGGTCTGCGTCATGAGTTTCTCAGCAGCCTTATGCCTCGTCGTCCAAGCAGCGAATTTCCGAGTTCCAATCACTGCGTTTAAAGGGGATCACCTGAACCAGCGGCGTGCCCCCCGGCACAACCATTGGAAACGAGTGTTGGGGAATCATGGGAAAACTGATCAGGTTCTTGTAGCGATCGGTCTCGACGATCCCGGGCAGCGCATAAAATGGCAGGTTCTCGCCCGTTAGTTTTTGTGGCGCCATAAACAAGCAGGAGTAACCCGGTGGCGTCTCGATGTACCAAAATCCGCGCAGCTTGATTACCCAGGGGGCATTCTCCCAGGGTGAGCCCGCGATTTGCTTGGTCATATGGCCGTCTGGAAAAGGCGCCCAGAATTCGTATTGTTCCGGATCAATGTCTTTGGGCAGTTTCTGCGGAAAAATGGCCTCGCCGTCGTCGGGCATCTGCAGGTCGATGTGGAAGTCAAACGGCGCGGGGATAATAAATCCCTGCGTTATGGTCTTGAGAAATGGTCCGGAGGCCGCCAGCGTTCCGGCTTGGCCCGCGGGGTCGTTGGCCTGCATCTGACCGGCCTGCCGGCGTACCCAATGGGGCAGTTTTGTCCTTGCCGGATAGGGCGGCAGCAATCGGCATTGGCTGTCCGCAGAAAAGAAAACAGGGAATGTGCCGAACTGGATCGTTTCCGGCATATCGGCTGCCTCACTTAGCCCAACTGGATACCTGTTCGCGGTAATTGTGAATGACTATGATCTTTTCAGAGCGACTTTGCAACCTCTGCAGAGTTAATGTCGTTGCCGGAAGGGTGCGGAATTTACTTTATGTTTGCTGCTTTTATCGACCGTTTGGCAGATGCGGTGCGCGAACGCGGCAATCCGCTTTTGGTGGGCCTCGATCCCCGATTCGATCAGCTGCCCGCGCCGCTGCGTGCGTTGCGCGATCAGACTTTGGAGACACAATCGCACGCATATCGAGATTTTTGCCGCGGCATCATTGATGTTGTGGCGCCGTTGGTTCCGGCCGTGAAGCCACAGGCGGCTTTTTTCGAAGCGCTCGGGCCTCCCGGAATGGCGGCGTTGGCAGACGTTATCGCCCACGCGGCAAGCAAGGGGCTGCTTGTCATCCTGGACGGAAAGCGGAACGATATTGGATCAACGGCAGAGGCTTATGCAGCGGCATATTTGGGTCGGGAACGAAGCGCCTGGGCCGCCGATGCACTGACGGTCAGCCCGTATTTAGGTGATGACAGTTTGCAGCCGTTCGTTGAGGTCGCACGGCAGCACAACGCCGGGGTGTTTGTGCTGGTGAAGACCTCCAATCCGGGTGGCGCTACGTTTCAGGATTTGGTCGCCGCAGGCAAGCCGATCTATCGCCACGTGGCCGAACTGGTCGAGCAGTTGGCAGTGGAGACGATTGGCGAATGCCGGTACGGTGCCGTCGGCGCCGTGGCCGGAGCGACCTTTCCGGAGCAGCTCGCAGAATTGCGAGAAATCATGCCGCATTCTTGGTTTTTGGTGCCGGGTTTTGGCGCTCAGGGGGGAAAGGCGGCCGATGTCGCTGCGGCTTTTGATGCGGGTGGCCTGGGCGCGATTGTAAACAGCTCGCGCGGAATCATCTTTGCGCACGCCCGCGATGAATATCAAGCAAAATATGGCGATTCGCGTTGGCAGGATGCGGTCGAGGAGGCAACCCGTGACGCTATCGCTCAACTGCGGGACGCGACACCTGCGGGCAATCTGTAAATGACCGGCATAGATGCCAATTCGCCAGTTGACGGAGAATCCGTGCAAGCCGCGGATGAAGACCGTGGTCACGGTCGATTCGCGCGAATCGCGGTTTTGTTCGCCTGCGTGACGACGATTGGGCTGTTCTTTGTTTTTTGCGGTGAGCGAATATCGCTCGAAGCCGCGGTCGCCGCCGAGGGGCAACTGCGGTCGTTCACGGAACAATATGTGGTGTTGGCGCTGGCAATTGCTTTTGCGATGTACGTTGTGGTGACGGGCCTGTCGCTTCCCGGTGCAGCCATGATGACGTTGGTATGCGGTTGGTTATTTGGATTCGTCCCCAGCCTGGTATTGGTTAGTTTTGCATCGACTGCCGGCGCGACGCTGGCGTTTTTGCTTAGCCGATATTTGTTTCGTGAAGCAGTACAATCGAAATTCACAGATCGTCTGGCGGCATTTGACGCGGCACTTGAGCGCG
>JAYGDO010000249.1:0-2029 GCA_046582885.1 Pirellulales bacterium
GTGGTAGGATTTCGCCTTGCACTCCGTGCTACCAACCATGCTCAACTTCATGCAACCCTTGTGATTCCTGCCCGACGGGAATTGGCGCTGCAACTATCGTGGCACCACCATATTACGATGGCGGTAGCGGGACGACCGCAACACCCGCTCCGACGCTGCTGCCGAGTCCGGTTCAATAAATCACCTGTGTCCGTCACAACGAGCAAAAAAACGCGGCGGTCCTGGCCGCGTTTTTTTATGCGCGGGGCAACAAGTGCCGCAAGTGACAGAGGAAAACACAACCGCAGATAGGATCCTTCCTTATTTCTTCGGTTACGCTGCCCCTTTGCCCCTTTGCCCCTCTGCCCCTAAACTCTTGAGATACACCTCTCGCCTCACGGGTTTTTGCGCACTCGGCCTATGAACGCCCCATCCCCGTCCAACGTGGTCGAAGTCGATCATCCGCTAATTCAGCACCATCTGGTGCGGCTCCGCGATGAATCGACGCCTCCAGCCGAATTTCGCAGTTTGATCCGGCGTTTGGCGACATTGCTGGCTTACGAAGCGACCAAGGATCTGCAACTGGAAACCGCCACGGTCCGCACTCCGCTGACAATGGCCAACGGACTGCGACTGAAGCAGAAAATCGGCTTAATTCCAATTCTCCGCGCGGGCCTGGGGATGGTGGACCCAGTGGTCGATTTGATACCCGACGCCGAAGTGTGGCACTTGGGTTTGTATCGTGACGAATCGACGGCCAAACCGGTGGAGTATTACAGCAAGCTCCCACGGGGCGGCGCGGTCGACGTGGCGCTGGTCGTCGATCCCATGTTGGCCACTGGCGGATCGGCAGTCGCGGCGTTGTCCGCTTTGCAGCAATGGGGCGTGCCGCAATTGAAATTGCTTTCGGTCATCGCCGCCCGCGACGGGATCGACGAGGTACAAAAGCATTTCCCTGCAACACAAATCTACGTTTGCGCGATTGATGCGGAACTCAACGCGAAGAAGTTCATCGTCCCCGGCCTGGGCGATGCGGGTGATCGAATTTTCAACACGTTTTCCAGTGACGAATAACGTCGGCTACCGCCCTGCGAGCACTCCATGGAACGACTGATCAGCTTTTGCGGCCTGTTCGCCATGATCGGCTTGGCGTGGCTGATGAGTTCGCACCGCAGAAAAGTCAGCTTGCGAATTGTGATTGGCGGCCTGGTGCTGCAGATGGTCTTTGCGCTGGTCATTCTCCGCACCGTACCCGGCCAGCTGGCCTTCAAGGCCATTGGTGACTTCTTTACCAACATGATCGGATACGTCGATCGCGGTTCCGAATTCGTATTTGGCATGAATCGCGAATTCGAAGTCCCGGTGAATATCACTGCAAGTGGAAATACCTCGCTGGTTGTTTTAGAACACGGTCAGCCAGAAATCGACTCGTTGGTTAAATCGTTGCGGCGGCAGGACGGAGTGGTTACGGTTGCGGTTGGCGATTCCACCCGCCAAGTCGACCCCTCTGCCGAAGACTGGGAAGAGCCTTTTCGAGTGTGGATTGCCAATTCGATTGCAAACTACCTAACACCAAACCAGCCGCGGACGAGACAATTACTCACCTCATTCGCGTTCGGCGTGTTGCCGACCATCATCTTTTTCGCGTCGCTGATGTCGATGCTCTATCATCTGGGCGTGATGCAGCGGGTCGTGGCGTTTTTCGCTTGGATTATGCAAAGGACATTGGGCACATCTGGAGCGGAAAGTCTATCCGCCGCCGCGAATATCTTTGTCGGGCAAACCGAAGCACCATTGGTCATTCGACCTTACGTCGGCGCAATGACGGCATCGGAATTGATGGCCGTAATGGTCGGGGGCTTTGCGACGATCGCCGGCGGAGTACTCGCCGCGTATGTCGGCTTTGGTATTAACGCAGGCCACCTCGTCACGGCGTCCGTCATCAGCGCGCCCGCAGCGCTGTTGATCGCCAAAGTGATGCAACCGGAAGTCGAACAGCCCAAGACGATGGGGCACGTTGAAATTCAAGTCGAAAAGAGGGACGCCAATC
>JAYGDO010000362.1:0-11284 GCA_046582885.1 Pirellulales bacterium
ATTTTGTGAGCGCCGGTGTGATTGAGATCTTCCCGCTTGAGAAAGATCTTTGCGCCGCCGCACTTTTCGGTCAATCGGGCCGCAAAATACAGCGGCGAAGGGCGACCCACGTAGTTCCGCAGCAGGTCATCCAATTCTGCTTGAAAACTCGAGTCCGCTTGTGCCTGTTCGTACTCGTCGGCGAGTTGATCCAGCGCGCCGGTCAGTGTTTCGGGGACGTAACGGCCCCCGAATTTTCCAAAACGGCCTGCTTCGTCCGGTACTTGGTGCATCGGTGTGACGGCAATGAATGAAATCGACAAGCTCGTCCGCGGCGGGCGGACGAATTCGTGAGCATAAAGCGCGGTGAATCCATTGTCGAGAGCGCGGCGGCCTGCGCGGTTTTTCCGTTCGCGGCGGCAGACGCCCCCGACGTTGTAAGTCACGTTGTTATGCTGCTATAATTAACACACTTCTCGCTGGTATTTTCAGCCCGGGATTACTAGTGGGATTTGAGGAGCGCTAGCGGGATTCGAGGAGCGGAAGTGGCGGTCGTCGTTCTGACCGAAGTGGGAAATATCGGCAAACATCGTGGCCGAGGTTCTTTGCGGGGCTCAGTCCGGTGTAGGCTTAG
Source organism: Pirellulales bacterium (assembly GCA_046582885.1). Classification (GTDB taxonomy): domain Bacteria; phylum Planctomycetota; class Planctomycetia; order Pirellulales; family UBA7805; genus JAYZEI01. The sequence goes on from JAYGDO010000362.1 coordinate 614, forward strand.
CAGCGGCAGTTAAATTTGGAGATCAAAAAAGGTGTCAAGCAAATATTTGTTTACCAGTGAAGCGGTCAGCGGCGGGCATCCCGACAAATTAGCCGATCAAATCTCGGACGGAATTCTCGACGCCATGTTGCGGGAGGATCCCAATAGCCGCGTTGCTTGCGAATCGCTCGTCACGACCGGTCTGGCCATGGTCGCCGGCGAAATCACCAGCAAGGCGGTCGTCGATTATCAAGATGTCATTCGCGGTGTGATCCGTGATGTGGGTTACACCGACGACGCGATGGGCATCAATGCGGATACCTGTGCGGTGTCGGTTTCCATCGACAAGCAGAGTCCTGATATCGCGATGGGCGTTGATGAAAATCAATCGACCGGCAAGGAAATAGGCGCGGGCGATCAGGGATTGATGTTCGGCTACGCGTGCAGCGACACGGAGGAACTGATGCCGTTGCCGATTGCGTTGTCGCATCGAATTTTGAATCGCTTGACCAAAGCTCGCCAGCAGGGCGACGTCAGTTGGCTGCGGCCGGACAGCAAGAGTCAAGTCACCGTGGAATACGAGGGTAACCGCCCCGTGCGGATCGACACGGTCGTCGTTTCCACGCAGCATGCGCCGGAGGCGACCAACGAACAAATAAACGAATTTGTCATCGAGCAGATCATCAAACCGGTGCTGCCGATGGAACTGGATTGCGACGGAATTACTTTCCACATTAATCCCACGGGGCGGTTCGTTCGCGGCGGACCGCACGGGGACTGCGGTTTGACCGGGCGCAAGATCATTGTCGACACTTACGGCGGTTGGGGTCGCCACGGCGGCGGCGCGTTCAGCGGCAAAGATCCAACCAAAGTCGATCGCAGTGCGGCTTACATGGCGAGGCATGTGGCCAAGAACATTGTCGCCGCCAACTTAGCGGAACGTTGCGAGTTGCAACTGGCTTACGCGATTGGTGTCGCTGAACCGGTCAGCGTCCACGTTGATACGGCGGGAACCGGCCAGGTTGACGACGCAAAAATTTGCGAAGTGATCCGTGATTTGTTTGAGCTAACGCCCGGCGGGATCATCAACTACTTGAATCTGCGGCAGCCGATTTATCGTCTGACTGCTGCGGGCGGGCACTTTGGACGCGACGAACCCGAGTTTACATGGGAATCGACCAGCCGCGCCACAGAACTTGCCGAAGCGGCCGCCGCGGGCGCCGAGGCGAGTCCCTAATTAAAGGAGCGGTCAGTGGCCAGCAGTCAGCGGTCGGGAATCAGCGAACTCGCTGAAGCGAATCGCTGACGGCCGGGTAGCCACTCAATAGCATGGATGCGACAGCTTCCGAATCGCGCAATCCGTTTTCTGCCCTCCGCGCCGAGATCGTCGGCACGCTGCAGGCCGTCGGCGCTGTCCTGTTGCTGGCGGTCGGATTCGGGCTAGCCATTCGGCGGATCGCGGGCGGTCTTCACGAACCGTTGTCCGCAGCCGGATTTTTGCTGGTCGGGTTAGCCCTGGCGGTGATATCCACGATGCTTCGATTCGGCGCGCCCGCGACGATGCTGCGTTCCGGAGCAAACCTCGCTCAACGCGGGTTCGTCGTTCTCGCACCGCCGCTGGCCGTGGCGGTGATTTGCATTTCAATTTGCCTGCCCGGATCTTCAAACATTGGTTTGTGTGGCTTGTGGTTGATCGTCGTGGCGACAGAAGGTGCGTTCTGTTTGTTTGTCAGATCCCGGTTTCGCATTGGCGGGCCCCCACAACCCACACGGTCACTCGACGAGCAGCAACAAGTTGAGAAAAAGTCTCCGGAACGCCTCGATGCAGCTGATGTGACGGCAACTTCACAGGGACTTGCCGCTAACCTATTACAGCAGTTTCACCGCGGGGCGGACAAAGATACCGGCGAGTACTGTCACGGCATGATTCGCGCGACTTTTGTCGCCGCACAGCGCACCGACACATTGCATCTGTCTTTTTGTCCGCCCTTTTATTCGACGCCGGAATTACACGTCGAGCAAACTGAAGGCCCCGACGCGCAGGTAAAAGTAACGCAACTGTTGCCGTATGGCGCGCGGCTCGAAGTGCGACTGGCGTCAGCTCCGGAAACCGACGTCCAGGCGGTACTGGAGTTTACCGCGCTGGAACGGGGCGAGTAACGTTATGGCGCGATGGCCTCGGCACAAGTGGACTACATTTTTCACCTACCTTACGATCTTCGTCATATTCCCGTTGCTCTGTTACCTTGCGAATCGGTTCGTCTATTGGGGCAATTGAAGACGGCAAGCTATGAAGCAAGAATTGCTCGCCAAACTATCTGCTTTTGATCAACAGCACCTGCTGCGATTTTGGGATGCTCTTAACGAGGCGGAGCAGGCCGAGTTGGCCGAACAGATTGCGGCCATTGATTTTCAATCGGTAGCGGATCTGTTTCGCGAAACGGGCGACGCCGAGTCGATCGGCAAGCTTGCCGCCCGCGCCGAACCGCCGAGGGCAATTCGACGCGATGCAGCGGAGAACCTGTTCGCTGCGACCGAAGCGATCCAAGCGGGACACACCGCGCTGGCCGCCGGCGCGGTTGGTGCGGCCATGGTGGCCGGCGGGCAAGGAACACGCTTGGGGTTCGATCATCCGAAGGGCATGTTTTCGATCGGCCCGGTTTCCGCTGCGAGCCTGTTTCAAATACACGTTGAAAAACTGCTGGCCATCGGCCGCAAATACGGCGTTCGCATCCCGCTGTATCTGATGACCAGTCCGGCGACGGACGCCGAGACGCGCGAATTTTTCGCCAAGCATGATCGATTTGGGCTGGCAGCCGAAGATTTGTCGATATTTTGCCAAGGAACCATGCCGGCGGTCGACGCCGAGTCGGGCCAGCTGCTGATGACAGATCGGCATCGGCTGTTCCAGAGCCCCGACGGCCACGGCGGCATGCTCGCCGCACTGGCCGGCAGCGGTGCGTTGGACGACATGCAACACCGCGGCATCCGGCACCTGTTTTATTTTCAGGTCGATAATCCGCTGGCGACCGTTTGTGATGCCGAGTTGATTGGCTATCACCTGCTCGCCCGTAGCCAGTACACGCTGCAGGCCGTCGCGAAAAACAGTCCGCTGGAAAGGGTCGGCAATATTGTTTCGATCGATGGGTCGCTGCGGGTGATTGAGTACAGCGACTTGCCCGACGAAGCGGCGCTGCAGCGCAATGCGGACGGGTCACTTAAGTTGTGGGCCGGCAATATTGCGGTTCACGTGTTCGATGTCGGCTTTCTGAGCGACACCAGCGCAGGGGCGGTGGCGCTGCCATTTCACCGCGCGTTAAAAAAAGTGACGCACGTCGACGAAGCGGGTGCAAAGGTGCACCCCGACAAAGCCAACGCGATCAAGTTCGAGCGTTTTATTTTCGACCTGTTGCCGGCCGTCGAGCGATCACTGGCCGTTGAAGCCGACGCAAAGTCCGCCTTTGCACCGTTGAAAAATGCGAAAGGCTCGGCGACCGATTCGCCCGAGTCGGTCCAAATGCAGATGATGGATTTGCATCGTGGCTGGCTGCGGGCGGCCGGCGCGAATGTGGACGACGAAACCCGCGTTGAGATTAGCCCCCTCTTCGCGCTGGATGCCGGCGAATTGTCGAAGAAAATCCCCTCTAGCATAGCCGTTTCACAGAGCACATACTTGGCCGAGCCGAACTAGTCACATCACGGTGTGACGCGGTCGGCTTCACTCAGCCGCGGAATAAGCGACTCGGAAAGCGCAAAGAGATCATGCTTCACGCAGTCATCATGGCCGGCGGCGCCGGCACACGCTTCTGGCCGGCCAGCCGCGCGTCACTTCCCAAGCAGCTATTGAATTTGACCGGTACCCAAACGATGATTCAGGCGACCGTTGGGCGGCTGGGAGAACTTGTTCCGCCCGACCGCACTCTGATCGTCACGAATCAGCGTCTGGTCGACAAAATTTCCGAGCAGCTTCCCCATGTTCCGCGTGATTCGATCGTCGGCGAGCCGTGCAAGCGGGATACGGCTCCCTGTATTGGGCTGGCCGCGATGTATCTGGCGGGCCGGGATGAGCAGGCCACGATGGTCGTCATGCCGGCCGACCACGTCATTCAAGACGAAACCGCATTTCGGCAAGCGCTCGCCCAGGCCGCGCGGCTCGTTGACGAGCAGCCTGGCCGGATTGTGACCTTTGGAATTCGGCCGACGTATCCCGCCGAAACGTTTGGCTACATCGAGCGGGGCGGGGCCATTGAGCCGGTCGGCAACGATGCCGCCGCCTATCGCGTTCGGCAATTTCGCGAAAAACCAAAAGCCGGCGTCGCGCGCGAGTACATCGACTCGGGGAACTTCTATTGGAATTCAGGGATCTTCATCTGGAGGGCCGAGACAATTCTCGCCGAGCTCTCCGCGCGGCAACCGGAGATGGTCGAGCACCTGCGGGCGATCGTCGAGGCCTGGGGGGCCGCAGATTTCTCGCAGACGTTCGACCGTGAGTTCACGGCCATCAACAGCATTTCTATCGATTACGCGGTGATGGAGCACGCTACGGATGTTGTTGTGATCGAGGCCCCCTTCGACTGGGATGACGTGGGAAATTGGCAGTCCCTGCCGCGGTTGCTGGGCACGGATGACGACGGCAACACGATCGATGCCAAACACATCGGCTTAAAAACGGCAGGCTCGATCGTCCGGGGCAATTCGGATCACTTACTGGTCACGCTGGGAGTTTCCGATTGCATTGTCGTGCAGACTCCTGACGCCACGCTGATCGCCAACAAGCACGACGAAGAATCGATCCGGGAACTGGTCAAAATTATGGAGCAGCGCGGCTGGCGAGAATATCTTTGATGCCCGGCTAGGCGGTTGATTCGGTTTTCGTCTGTTCGCCGGAGTCCGTGCTGCCGCACCGAAGCGCGCCGCGGACTGCCGGCCAGCAACCGATCTGGAAAAATCCGGCGCCAAGGAAGCTCCAGAATCCACCGAGTGCCGCACACGAAGCAACGCCGATCGCCCAATCGCCCGCGGCCAGTTGTCCTCGATCTACGATGCCGAACGCTAGCCAGCCAGCGACCGCTCCGGCAACGATGCCGATCAGTGTCGTCAGTGCCGCGGTGTGGCCCAGCGGGGTGGATTCGCCGAGTGGCGGTGTTGCGCGGTCGCCGGGTACGGGCGGCGGTAGAGCAGGAGGCGGTTCCGGTCGTGACCGCCCGTACAACGAGCCCTGGTCCCGCAATTGTGTGCCGATTGTGTTGCCGGCCACATGTGCGGTGGCCAGCACCGCGACAAAAATCAGTGCTGAAGACCAGAGTAGTCCCAGCCAGTGAATCAAGGCCATCGCAGCGCTAAAACCGGCCACCACCAACAGCATGGTCCGCAGCCGGAACTGCAGCACGGGCGGCCGCTCCACGGTCGGGCCCGAACTCGACGCAACGTCTTTGTCGCTGGAGACCGGCATCATGCCGATCATTGTCATTCGGGCAATGCCCGGACGCAAGGCGAACCCGTGATGATAAAACTATCGTGCCGCCGCGGCTTGCGACTTTAGGCTGAGCGAATCACAATTGTTGTTTCCACATTTTATGTAACACAAAGGTTAAGTGAACAATGGCAAGCTGTGTTTTGGCTTATTCCGGCGGCTTGGACACGTCGGTAATTCTTGGCTGGCTCATGGACGAGGGTTATGACGTGCACTGTGTGTACGTCGATCTCGGACAGCCGTGCGAGGATCAGCAAGCGATCCTGGAAAAGGCGAGGAAGTTGGGCGCGGCTTCGGCGAAGTCCCTGGATGTGCAGGAAGAATTGTGCCGCGATTTCGCGTTTCCGGTCTTGCAGTGGCAAGCCAAGTACGAAGGCATCTACTTGCTCGGTACGTCGATCGCGCGGCCGTTGATTTCGAAAGCGTGCCTGCAGGTTGCGCGGGAAGTCGGCGCCGATGCGTACGCCCACGGGGCAACAGGCAAGGGAAACGATCAATGCCGTTTTCAACTGGCGGCCGAAGCGCTGCAACCGGACGTCGACCTCATTGCGCCCTGGCGGATGGAGCGGTTCCGACAGCAATTTCCCGGCCGCCGCGAAATGATCGACTACTGCGAGAAAAAGAACATTCCCGTCAAAGCGTCGGTGGAGAAGCCATATAGCAGCGACGAAAACTGTTTGCACATCAGTTACGAAGCCGGCAAGCTTGAGGATCCGGCGTCCAACGGCGTTGATCTGGTGGACTTTGGTATGACCGTCTCGCCCGAAGCGGCGCCCGACGCTCGCGAGTCCCTGAAGATCGCCTTTGCAGCTGGTGTTCCCGTGGCGCTCAACGGCCAGCAGTGCAGCCCGCTGGAAATGGTGAAACAGCTGAACACGATCGCCGGCCGCAACGGGGTCGGACGCATCGATATTGTGGAAAATCGGTTTGTGGGTATGAAGAGCCGCGGTGTTTACGAAGCCCCCGGCATGACGGTTCTCTACGACGCGCACCGCGCTGTCGAGCAGCTAACGCTGGATCGCGACCTGGTGCATCTGCGCGATCGGCTGTCGCCGGAAATCGCTGAAATGGTGTACTACGGATTTTGGTACGCGCCGAAGATGGACGCCCTGATGGCCTTCATCCGCGAGGCACAACAGCCGGTTAATGGCGAAGTGAGCCTCAGTCTTTACAAGGGCAACATCCTCATCGAAGGCCGCACCAGCCCAAACAGCTTGTACGACGAGGAAGTCGCCAGCATGGAAGGCGGCGGATCGTACAACCAGACCGACGCAGAGGGTTTTCTACGGCTGCAAGGATTGCCGCTCCGCGTGCAGGGGAGGGTGAACCCCCGCGAGTATTGAGGTACGTTCGGCTGGCCGAAATACAGGGCGGCCTATTTAAGGGTGGCGTTGGTGATGTTGTAGATCGACAACTCTTTTTCGCTGCGGTCGGGTGGAAAAGGCCGTAACGACAGCGTGCCTTCGATGGTGATCGGGTCCAGTGTGAAAGAAGTGGTTTCACCATCCTGCAAGTTGACCATCATGTTGTGATACACCAGCGCTTCGGGACCGCCAAAGGGACACTCCGAATTTTGGAGAATGACAAACTCGCTCAAGCCATCTTCCTTGAAACTCGAGAGCATAAATCCGCCGATCTTGATACGCCTGCCGTGCAGCGCCCGAATCTTGCCGGTCAGCATTGTATCTTCAAAATCGCCTCCCTTTTTGATGTCAAATTCAACGTCTTTGAAGGTGAGGCTGAGAGTTCCTGGAGGCCAAAGTGCCGCGGGTGGTTTGTCGTCGGTCTGTGCTGGCTGATCGTTTTCTGTCGAGTCTGCTGCGGCGGCGGTCTGGTTGTTTTCAGGTTCTCCGGCAGCCGCACCCGCCTCAGAATTCGCGGCCACGGCCGGCCCGCTGCTGGCGTCACGGCAACCGACCGTCGCCAGCATGACGGATAGCATGCCGGTCGAGACGACGTAAGGCAGGCAGCGCAGCGGCGGAGTCCCGGGAAGTCTCATTTTAGCATCTCGCAACCGCCAGACTTTCTCCGAAGAGGGAATCGGTGACCGCACGTTGTCGTAAGCCGATTGTGCCGCCATGGGGCCGTACTGACCGAACTTTGTGTCTCAACGATCTGAGGTCGACCGCCGCGGGGCGGGGCGGGTTAGCCGTTCATAGCGGGCTTGCGCCTGTGTTTTTAGCTGGCCGACCGCGTCCTCGGCGGCCATTTTGAAAAACACCTTTGCGGGCCCGAGCTTTCCTTCGCGCTCGGCTTTTAAGCCGCGCTGGAAAAGGTCGACCGCTTGCTCGTTGCGGGCCAGATCGCCTGTCGCTTGTCGGCTACGGATTTCAGCGACGCTCACCGCCGGCCGTTCCGCGCTGCTCGTTGCCGCCGCAGCCCGCCGGCGATCGCCGGCGGGACGTCCGCCACCGCCGGCTGTTTGTGTTGCTGCGGTGCGGGGCCTGACTTCGCCAGCCTGCACCCGGCGATACCGCTGGAGGACCGGATTGTTTCCCGGCTGGGAATTGAGGCGCGGCGGGGCGAAGCCGAAACTGCGGCGACTGCCGGGCGGCGCCCATTGATGGTTTACGACCGGTGTGATGCCGAGGACGAACGGCCGTTGAACTTGATCGGCGAACATGCCGGGTTGGCCGTTCATCGTCGTAACAAAGGGGGTCTGCGAAGTTATGGTCCGGGAACTCCCTTGGCCCATTGAAAAGCCGAAATCAAAACTCGCATTGCCGCCGTTGAGGCGAAAGCCGCCGGTCGACTGGTTGCCGGGTTGGAAATTGCCGAACTGCGGTTGAGTGCCGGCGAAGCCCGCCTGGTTGAAGCGGATGTTGCCCCCCGGGTTGAGCAAGCCCCCTGCGCCAAATCCCACGCTGCTGCTGCGGCCCCGGTCGTCTGCGGGAAGGTTTCCGCCTCGCAACCCAAAGCCGAAATTCATCCCCATCTGCTCGAAGAAGCTGTTGCGCTGGGTTGTAAAGGGCGTGCGGGTCGTGACCTGCTGTGCGGATACCGGAACCGCAGACAGGATGACAACGAAACCAAACACGAGACAACGCAACCCGGTCACGGCATACTCCTACTGGTCGGTGTGGGCGGACATGCATTATATCGGCTCACCACTTCACTTTACAACTAAAGAAGCTGACATTTTCGCTCAACAGGCCGCAGAGGCATTCAGGCGGGCCCGCCTGCATGCCGGGCAGCCGCAATTCGTTGTGTTAGAATATATGGCGGCAATCGATTTAGTTTTGACTTTTGGGATGAACCTCATGCCGACTTTGGATCGTTTCATATTGCTGGCGCAGCAGGCGCCCAGCGGCGGGCAGGAACCCTGGTATAATTCCGGCCCCACCTTCTTTTTCACGCTGTTGGGCATCTGTCTGGTGATGATTATTGTGGGCGCGGTTGTCGACCGCATGCCGGAAAAAGAAAAGAAGGAGGGAGACGAGGCGGGTTTGTCCGAAGAAGAAAAACAAAAGGCCAGGCGGGAGGCCAAAGCGAAAAAGAAAAAAGCGAAGTACGAAAAGAAGCTCGCCAAATCTTCGAAGAAATCCAAGAAGGGCCAGGCCGCCGCCGGCGTCGCTTTCGCCGCGTCGGACGATGCGGCAAACGAGGACGATGAGCAGGCGTCCGCTGATGACGACGAGTCGGCCGCCGCTGCGGGCGAAGAATCGGCAGACACGGGCGACGAGGAAGAATCCGCCGGCGACGAGGAAGAATCCGCCGGCGACGAGGAAGAATCCGCCAGCGAAGAGGAAGAAGAAAAAACCGAATAAGCACAGTCGTAGTCTGCGGCCGAAGTTGAAAAGCTTCGGCCTGCTGAATTCCGATCCGCGTCCGGCTACCGGGCCGGTCGTGGCCGGAAAACGGGATTGATGAATGGACTACAAAGTCCCGCGCTGCCAGATTGTTCCGTTGCCGGGTGATCAAGTTTCGTTGCAAATCGAAGGCACTGAGCGGACCCGCTGGCACTTCGCGCCGACGTACCCCCGGCCGTTCCTTTATCCGCTGATAGGGCCGTCGGGGCGGACGCTCACACGCCTGGGCCACCCCGGCGCACCGAATCACGATCATCATCGTTCGGTCTGGTTCGCCCACGCGAAGGTGTTGGGCATCGATTTTTGGAGCGACACAACCGCAGCGCGAATTCGGCAAAAGCACTGGCTCTGCTACGAAGACGGCGAGGACGAAGCGGCGATGGCCGTGGCGCTGGGCTGGTACGACGGCCACGATCCGGCCGAATTGCTGGAGCAGCAACTTGTGGCGATACTTCGTCCCGCGGAAGGCCGCGAGTACTTTCTGGAATTGCACACCTCGTTTAAACCGCGGGCCGAGATGTTGGAACTGCAGCAGACTAACTTTGGTTTTCTCGCCGTGCGGGTGGCGAAGCATATTGCCGCACACTTCGGCGGCGGACAACTGACCAACAGCGAATCGGCGCGCGGCGAAGCGGATATTTTCGGCCGTCCCGCGCGTTGGATGGACTACAGCGGACCGGCCCCGGCCGGCGATGCAGCGGGAAAACCCGCTAGCGAGGGAATTACCTATTTTGACCACCCGAAAAATCCGAGTTTTCCGTCCCGCTGGCATGTCCGCGAAGACGGTTGGATGGGCGCTTCGGTTTGTCGCGAAAAACCCCTGCTGCTGCGCCGCGAAGCCCCCCTCGCCTTACGTTACCTGTTGCACGTGCATCGGGGCGGAATCGAGCCGGCACGGGCGGAAAAGATTGCCGAAGCGTTTGCCGCAGGGCCCGGATACGGTGTGATCCGCTCACAGAAAAAACACCAGCAGTACCAGATTGTCCGCGGCTAGCGGGCCCCCCGGCGCGGAATCGGGGGCGAGCGAGGCAATGCTTATATTTGCGATACTACCTCAGTCTTTGGTTAGTGTTTCTTTATTTCCATTGGTGCTCTTTTTTCCAGTGAGGGTTCTCGCCACCCCCGCTGCATCGCCCAATATTTCCAGATAGCATATTTCCTGGCACTCAATCTGAGGACTAGCAATGGACCTAGAACAAAAATCATGATTATCGGAACAAGCGTGGCTGGCAGAAACTCCAAGTTCCTGTTCCATGGTGCATCGGCCAGACAAAATATTGCCAGCCCGATCACAACAAGAATCCAGTAAATCAGCAGGCAACCCCGCTCGGCTGGCCGTTTCAAGATTACGGGATCAAAAGCTTGTGGAGCATGCATTTTATTTTTGCAGATTGCGCAAGAGAACGTATT
>JAYGDO010000377.1:0-4909 GCA_046582885.1 Pirellulales bacterium
GGTTAGCCGTGGCCGCCTTTCGTCAGGCGGTACCAAGCCGGACCCCCGATTTTTACCGCCGACGGCTTGCCGCCGGCCGGACGGCGACGGCCGGGAATCGATACCGGCTAATCGCCGAAAAGCAGTGGCGGCATCGGACAGGCGAGCGTATCGGCGACGGCCCGGAGCAGTTCCGCTTCCGCGGCGACGATCTTCCCATCTGCGGCGACCGTGGCGGCGGCGGCTTGGATCAGCTTCCGCTTGGCGGGCGGCAACAACTGCGCCAACTGATCCAACGCATCGTCGAGCGATCCGAGGCGGGCTGCCTTCAATGGCCGCTGCTTCAAATCGCTCAATCCCGCCCGGTCAGCGCCGACGGCGAACGCCTCGCCAGCCTTAGCGGCGTCGCGGGTGCCGGCATAGGACAGAGCGCTCAGCAGTACCGCAACCGCATCCGCGGCCGCCCCCAGCTGGGATATCGTCGCCCGCGGCGGCTCTGCCTTGCTGAAGTGCGGCTCAAGATGCCGCAGCACGATCTTCTGCAACACCCATTCGAACAGGTCGATCTGCTTATCCGCCTCGACCAACACATTTACGTTTTCGCGAAAGGCCACGTATTGCGAAGGGGACAACACCCGCAGCGCGGGGATCGCCAGATCGATCAGCGGCAGCCGGAGCAGCCGGGACAGCGACTCGACCGCGGGGCGGAGCCGCCGCGTTTCGTCGAACACCCCTTTGTCGGCATGCGATTGGAGGCGGAGAAGCTGTTCGCCGCAGATCGCATCGTCTTGATCGAGAAGCAGCGCGTAGACCAGCGCCCGGGCGCCATAGGGTTGGCGAGCGACTTCGACCAGTGCGGCCGGGATCGCCGCAATCAGTTCGTGGGCGTGGGCGACGTGCGCTTCGGTCGGTTGGCCGATCGAGGCGACGGCGGTTTCAACCGACGACGACGGCGGCATCGCGGCTGCAGCAGCCGACTCGCCGGCGAATCCCATTGCCCCCGCCGCGGCCACCGAGCCGACCGATTCGGCCGCGGCGTCACCTTTTTCAAACTTCCAGTAGCGATCGATTCGCGAAATGCGTTCGTCCAGCGGTGGGTGGGTGGCAAACATCGCGTTGAGGCCGCTTTTAATCCCCAGCGAAAAGAACATATGCGAGGCGGCCGGAGCGTTGGGGTTATCGACGGCCGAGCCCTTATCGAATCCGCCGATTTTCTTCAGCGCACCGCCGATGCCCTCGGGGTTGCGCGTAAACTGCACGGCCGAGGCATCGGCCAGAAACTCGCGCTGGCGGCTGACCATGGCCTTGATCAGGTTGCCGAACAGCGTGCCGATAAACCCGATCACCATCAAACCGACTCCCAGGGCAAGCAGCGGCAACCCGCTGTTCTTGTCGTTGGAACTGCGCGAACGGCTGGCCCCGGAATAAAACGCAACCCGCATCACGTAGTAACCGATCAGCCCCACGACAAGAATGCCGTGAATAATCCCGATGAGCCGGATGTTCAGCCGCATGTCCCCGTTAAGGATATGGCTGAACTCGTGGGCCACAACGCCCTGCAATTGATCCCGCGTCAGCTGCTCGGCGCACCCGCGGGTGATGCCGATCACCGCATCCTCGGGGGAAAACCCCGCCGCGAAGGCGTTGATACCCGCCTCGTTTTCCAAAAAATACACCGGTGGAACCGGCGTGCCGGACGCGATGCCCATCTCCTCAACGACGTTGAGCACCTTACGCTCGATCGGATCTTTTGTGTCCGGGCTGATTTGTCGTCCGCTCAAGCTCTCGGCGACGACGTGGCCGCCGCCCGATAGCTGGGCAACTTTGTACATGCTGCCGAAGCCGACGACCGCCAGCGTAACCAGGCAGACGATGCCCAACACCCCCGGCTCAAACCAGCCGACCGCCTCGACTACCTGACCGCTCTCCGCCATCTTCTCCTGGCCGAAGACAAAGATCGCCATCACCAGTACGTAGGTCGAGAGCATGATACCGACCACTGCCGCGGCAAATACCAGCATGAGCCGCCCGGTACTCTTGCGGGCCCGGTCCTGATGCTCAAAAAAATCCATCGTGGCGGGCATGGGCGGATGCAACAGATGTCAGCGGCCGATCAAAATGGTCTACGCACAGGTCCGGTCGGAGCGTTGAAACGATGCCGGGATTCTAAAAAGAAATATCCGGCGCGTCCTCGATCAGGTGTTTGTCCTTGAACTCAAGCAGCGGGCGGTCCGCGAAACCCATCGCAGCGGAAAAGATGACCGCGGGGAACCTGGCCCGGTAAATGTTAAAGCTCGTCACCACATCATTAAACGCTTGACGGGCGAAAGCGACCTTGTTTTCGGTCGTCGACAGCTCCTCCTGAAGCGACATCATATTCTGATTCGCTTTCAGGTCGGGGTACGATTCGGAGAGTGCGAACAGCCGCCCCAGCGACTGGGTGAGCATGCCCTCGGCACCGGCCAAAGCGGTGATGGCGCCGGCATCGCCGGGATTGGCCGAGGCTTTTGTAGTCGCGCTGGCGGCGGAGTTGCGGGCCTGAATTACCGCTTCGAGCGTCTCGCGTTCGTGCTTCATGTAGCCCTTGGCGATCTCCACGAGATTCGGGATCAGGTCGTAACGCCGTTTGAGCTGCACCTCGATCTGCGAAAACCCGTTGTCGCTGCGTTCGCGGAGCGTAACGAGCTTGTTGTAGATGCTGACCGCCATGAAGATCAGCAAGAGCAAGCCGACGCCGAGGACGATGGCGAGGATCGCGAGGTCGCTGAGTGCGAGCAAGAGAGTCGATTCGAGCATGTTCCGCCCTTTATTTTAGTGAGTGTGGGAGGGCCGCTTAGGTCGGACCCGCGCCGCCGGTTCAACAGAACATAACACGCCGGACCTGTAAGCCATAGCCGACCTTGACGGCTCCGAGACCGGGCGGTTATCGGTGCCGGGACGGCGGCATTCCGGTTTTGAGATCACGGCCGCCCGCGGGCCACTGCGAACCGGGTGCCGGCGATTTGCTGCGCCGCGGCTGATTACTTCTTCTTCCGGTACCAGTCCGGCGTTCCGAACCAATCGTGCATCTCCTTTTCAAACGGGGCAACGACCTCGGCCGGTTCGGGGAACTCCCCCTGATCCTGCGTTTCAACCATCCACACCGACAGAGCGGTGCGCATGCGGATCAAGACTTCTTTATGCGCAGGTTTCGGTGAGCCGGCCAGATTGTGAATTTCGTGCGGATCGTTGAGCGTATCGAACAGCTGCTCTCGAGGTACCGTGGGCGACATCAGTTCCGCCGGGGGGCCGGTCAGTTTCCCCGCCGCCATGAGCTGCCGCATGAGGGGTTTGATGGGGAAGCACTTTTCCTTGTACCGGTTGAGCGAGGTGAAGTGCCGGTCGGGATAGTAGTTGCGAAGGTAGTGATACCGCTGGCCCCGCACGCTGCGGATGCGATTTACGGTTTCGTCGATGCGATCGCGCGCGGAAAACGCATATTGGCGGGCCGGCCCCAACTTGTCACCGAGAAAGATCCGTCCGTGCATGCCAAGCGGACGGTCAATTCCGGCGAAGCCCAGCGTGGTCGGAGTCACGTCGATAAGACTGACGACCTCGTCGCTCACGCGGCCCGGCTTGTAATTTTTTGGCGGCGGAAAATTCTTGGGCCAATGGATGATCATCGGTACGTGCAGACCGGTGTCGTAGCACCAGTGAATTCCACGGGGCTCAATCCGACCATTATCGCCGAAGAACATGACCACCGTATCGTCGGCCAGGCCGTCTTTTTTCAACTGTGCGAGTATGCGGCCGATGGTCTTATCCATCCCCGAAATCGAATTGAGGTAGCGGGCCCATTCCGTCCGTACGAGCGGGTGGTCGGGATAGTACGGCGGAGGCGTAACATTCTCCGGAGTGGCGAACTGTTCGTGACGACGTTCGCCTTTCCATTCCACCCGGGGCTGCCGCCAGGTCTGGCGATCGTAAATGTCATATTCGGCTTCCAGAGTATTGATTTGGGCAAAGAACGGTTGGTTGTGCTTTAAAGGTTCCCAGGCATTGGTATCGTAGAGCTTACCCTCTTTGACGAAGTTGAGGTCGAGCTTGCCCGATCCCACCTGCTCGTCACCGATCGTTTTAATGTTGGCGGTGTAGTAGCCGACATCCTGCAGGCGGTGCGTAATGGGCCGTACGCCTTCCGGCAGCCGGTAGCCGTCTTCGCGATGCGAGCGCATGTTGTGGGTGTCGGAGGTCGTCGCGTACATGCCGACAAAAAACGCGCTGCGACTGGGGGCGCACACCGGCGATGTTGAAAACACATGGGTGTAGCGGACGCCCCGCTTGGCCAGTCCGTCGAGATTGGGAGTGTTGACGTTTTTTGCGCCGTAACACGCCAAGTCGAGCTTTAGGTTCTCGCCCACGATCCAGAGGATATTGGGACGTTTTCGCGCGGGTTCGGCGAACGCACCCGTCTGAGCAAATCCGCCGCAGACCAACAGGCCTGTGATGATGAATAGTCGTCTCATCGAAATCTCCATTCTTAATGTCGTCCCCCGCGGTCCGGGGAGATGTTAATGTTGCCAGCCCCGAAGGAACGAAGCTGAAATCTGTGTTGAAGCGAGCCTTTACCCCTACTGAGGAATTGGCCCAAGTGTTAACTCGCCGGAAGTCGCTGTCAAATCCCCACCGGCAGACTACAACGCCCCAGCCCCGGCAATTGTTTAGCCGGTGCGGATGATTCCGATTCCTCGATTTTAGGCTGCGGCGGGGGGGCATGCCATTAGCCTCTTCGCTTCCACCGCCGGAGCGAACCGCACCCAGCCGACACCCCCTGCGCCGACGTGCCGGTCACCCGGCCTTCTTTTTCGTTTACATTGTTACCATGGATCAAGGTTTCGCTCTTTTGTCGCCCTCGTCTCTGCTACTGACAGTAAATGGAGGCCGTCAATGA
>JAYGDO010000395.1:0-10029 GCA_046582885.1 Pirellulales bacterium
AATCCGTGATAAGCCAACGACTTGGTGATGTCGAGCACGTGATGCATGAAATGCTCGAAGTCGTTATTGATGGTGCCTGGAAAATCCATCACATGACCCGTGTAACCGTAAGTGACAATCGGCAGCACCAACATTTTGTCGGGAATCTGTCGCCCCGCGCCGTGCGCTATGCCGTTTGGGCAAACCAGATCGACGTCCAACGGCAAATGATGGCCATGCTGTTCGACCGCGCCACAGGGAACGATGCACACCTGATCGCCATCGACCGCATCGTTGATCTCGGGCCAAGTTAGTTTTTCGTACCGGAATTCTGTTTCAGCGCGCGAAGCCATTTCTATATTTCCGACAGTTCAGTGCTCAGATGAATCCCAGCTCTTTCAGAGTCGTGAGGATCGCCAACAGGGTAAAAAACAAACCGGCCAGCACCATACCAATCCTAATAAACCAACAGGGCCGCAATTCTCGGGGCAGCAGAATCAGGTTCAATGCCAGAGAGTGAAGGCAACTGAATCCCAGAGCGTAGTTGAAGATGATGGTCGCATATTTCATCAGTTGGATAGGTTTGCCGACGGACAGCATGATCATCCCGAAAACGCTATAGCCGGCGAGGACATAGAAATACACATTCCTGATTTTTGCCGGGTCCATTTGACGCAGGCGGCGGCTGCCCGTCCAAAACACATCGACCCAACGTCGGACGATGCCGTCTATTGAACTCGCCATACTAGGAGCCAGAACCAAGAACCCACAAAACAATGTCATAAACCAGAACACATCGCCCCATCCTTCGCCGGAAATGAACTGGCCAATCCACGTGCCGTCGGGAGGACTGGCGACTCGTTCTTCCACGCCGGCCGCGGTCATGGCGGCCGCGGTCCAGTTGTCCGCCTCGTAACCGCGGCGCAGGTACTCGACCGACAGCATGCTGGGCAAAGCCAACCCGATAAAGCAGGCCGGCATCCACACAAACACCTGGTCTCGCACGACGTGTTTGTACCAGCGCCGCCAACGGGACAGAGAATCGTCCGTCACCTGAAAGACCTTGCCGACGTGCGAAAGCTGAATATTGTGACCGCCGATCACGCTGGGAATGGCGCCGACATGATGCCCCATGCCCCAGCCCTGGTCCCTCGTATAATTGCTGACGGGGGTGTTGGACAATCCGCCCGAACCGGCAATCGCAGCCAAAGCAGCGATAAAACCGATCAGCGTCAAGTCAATCGTGCCTTGCAAGCCACCGCGAAACAGAGCGACGAACAGATTGTCGACATTGTCGCCGTCGCGGAATCCGTCGCCATCGACATCAATGAAAGTGTCGGCCCGGCCATCCGGCTTGCCGCTCTTCGGATCGACGACGATATCCGGCCACTGGTCGGGGTGACCGTCGCCATCCTCATCGACAAACTTCTCAGGTATTCCGTCCCCGTTTAAGTCTCCCCAACTGTCGGCCGTGCCGTCGCCGTTGGTGTCCACCGGTTTGTCGCGTTGGCCGTCGCGATCTAAATCCGGCCACTCTCCCGGCTTGATCGCGCGAATGTCCGACAACCTTGGTTCAACGCAATCGAGATTATTATCGCCATCCCAATCCTCACCGGGATCCAAGCGATCGTTGTTGTTCAGATCCTCGGCACGCTGAACCGGCACGTTGCCGAACTTCACAAAACCGCCTAAAATTTCTCCCCACGTCGACCAACTAGAATAGAAAACCGCCAAGAACAACAAGAATCCAAGAACCACGACAATTTTGAAAGTCATGATCCCTTTGAGCACGTTGTAAATCTTTCCGCCGACGATTAACGGAATTAGCGCCGTCATAAAAATCGCATACCCCAACCCCTTCATCAAATAGAAGTGATTCAGGTTGTTTTCCGGATCCGGAATCTCTCCCCCCAAGATGACTGCAGCCAGAGGCGTTGCGGCGTTGGCCGCTAGATAGGGAAACACCGCGCCGAAGTCCAAAACCAGATACACAAAAAGCCAAAACATCGGGCCGGGCAGAGTCCGAAACTTGCCGGTGAAGATAGGTTCGCCGGTATACAGCGTGTACCGGCTAATCTCGATGTTGTAGAGCACTTGCGACAGGATACTGATCGTCGCCAGCCACATCAGAGCGCCGCCGTACTTGGCCGTGACCAAAGGGCCGACCAACCATTCGCCCCCACCAATGGCCGCGCCGCCCATCAGCAACCCGGGCCCCAGCATGGCGAACCAGTTGCGCCACTTGAACGTCGGGGCCTCGGTCAACTCCGCAACTTCCCATTGCGGCATCGCCGGCGAACCGGGATGCGGAGCTTCGAATGTTGATTTCGCAGCAGAGTCGTCTGCTATCTGGTCATTTGCGTCGGGTCGATCGGCCACGATGTGCGTATCCTTGACGGTCGAGATGAAAAAAGATCATCCGCGAAAAGCGCGGCTGCATACCCATTCCCTGCAGGACCGTTTATGATCGGGTTTGCGACTCGCTCGGTCAAGAATCTGAAATTGTTTTTCGCAAAATTTTCGTGCAGGATGATAGCCGTGGTGAACTCAGCCCGCCTTAACATCGAGCGATCCGACGAGCTAATTACATACTTACTTCGCGTGGGACTTGTTACCCCAGACGAGACGCCACAATTTGAAGTGTTGGCCGGCGGCGTATCGAATCGCACTGTCTTGGTACGGCGTGAACCCCGGCATGGTGAATCGTGGGTGATTAAACAAGCATTACGGAAGCTGCGAGTTGACGTCGATTGGTTCAGCGACCCTGTACGGATTCATCGTGAAGCATCCGGTTTGCAATGCCTGACGAAGTTGTTGCCAGAGGGTACGGTTCCGCACTACATTTTTGAAGATAAGCACGAACATCTTTTTGCAATGACCGCCGTGCCGGATCCGCACGTGAATTGGAAAACGAAACTGCTGGATGGACAACTCGATTGTGCGCACGTCAGACAATTTGCCGAAGTGCTCGGCACCATACACGGCCGCGCGTCCGAACAGTCGGAGCAACTCGTTCACGAATTTGGCGACCGTTCGTTTTTTGAATCGCTTCGGCTGGAGCCATATTATGCCTATACGAGAGAACAAGTGCCCGCCGTTGCCGCGTTCTTCGAAGATTTAATCGATGACACGCGAACACGCCAATTGACGCTGGTCCACGGCGACTACAGCCCGAAGAACATCCTGGTTCATAATAACCGTCTCGTATTGCTCGACCATGAAGTAATCCACTGGGGCGATCCGGCTTTTGATCTCGGATTCAGCATGACGCATCTGCTTAGCAAGGCTCATTATATGCCGGCGATGCGAGAGGAATTCGTGGCCGCAACGCGAGATTATTGGCAGGCTTATCGTGTCGTGGCTGGTAGCGGCGACTGGCAGCATGATCTTGAAGCATTTGCGGTACGGCACACGCTTGGATGTTTGTTGGCCCGAGTGGCCGGCCGCTCGCCGTTAGAGTATCTGAATGAACGACACCGTGCGGCGCAGCAACGCGCGGTGATTTCCATCATCAACAATATGCCCGCGACCGTTGAAGTGTTAATCGATCAATTCATCTACGAGTTGCCAGCGAATGCCTAAAATAACGCAACTCACCGCGCTAGAAATTCTCGATAGCCGTGGTCGGCCAACAATCGAAGTCACCTGCGAATTGGCCGGCGGTGCAGCCGCCTCAGCGCAGGTTCCCTCGGGCGCTTCGACGGGACAGGCCGAAGCGGTTGAATTGCGCGACGGCGATCCACAACGGTTCGGCGGACTTGGTTGCCGCAAGGCGGTCGCGCAAGTAAGCGGGCCGATTGCGACTGGCATATGCGGATGCGATTTCGACAACCAGGAGGCTCTAGATCGCGCAGTGCTCAAATTGGACGGCACTCCCAATAAATCTATCCTCGGGGCGAACGCAATACTTGGCGTTTCAATCGCATTCGCGCGTGCGACGGCGATCGATCGCGGCGTTCCGCTGTATCAGCAATTTGCAGATTTGGTAGATCTGCAACTTTCCAAGCTGCCGCAATTAACAATCAATCTGTTCAGTGGGGGCCGGCATGCGGGCGAGCAGGTGGCTGTTCAGGATGTGCTCATTGTGCCCGCCTCTGCGCGAACCATCGACGAAGGACTCGCCCAAATTTGTGCCGTCTATGAATCGGCCGCCAAGCTCAGCCTCGAAAATTATGGGATGCGGCGGTTGTCGGCGGACGAAGGGGGACTAGCGCCGGCGTTCGAACGAATTGAAGCAATGTTTGAAGACACCATGACCGCGATCAGGACAGCCGGCCTGTCGCCCGGCGACGATATCTGCCTGGCAATCGACGTCGCATCGTCGCACTTTTACCGGCACGGAAACTACGTATTAGAGGGCCGACCAATAACCGCAGCGGCAATGATCGAGGCCATTACGGGTTGGGTCGAAAAGTACCCGATCATCAGCGTCGAAGATGGGCTGGCCGAAGATGACTGGCAACACTGGCCGGCGCTGTGCGAACGGTTAAGCGACCGGGCATTGACGTTGGGGGATGACCTGCTTTGCACAAAAGTGCCACGAATCCAGCGCGCCATCGACGCAGGTGCTTGTAACGCACTATTGTTGAAAGTCAACCAAGTTGGCACGCTGACTGAAGCCGCCCATGCGCTGTGTTTGGCACGCAGTGCGGGTTGGCATGTAACCGTGAGCGGACGAAGCGGCGAGACCGAAGACAACTGGCTGGCCGATCTTGCCGTAGGATGGTCTGCAGACCAAATCAAAGTCGGCTCAGTAACGCAATCCGAACGTTTGGCAAAATACAACCGCCTGCTCACGATCGAAAACGCAACTCAATTGCCGGTCGCACATTGGCCACCCCGCTGAGAGCGGTTGCTTGCATCAACCTCATACCGCGATTACCCGGTCGGCTCGCGGCAGAGTTGTCCTGACAAGTTCCGCATTCAGCCGATCGTTTGTCTCGATTTTCAGCGCCGCCGCTGCCTGATCACATCCGCCATCACGATGCCGATCGCGCACGCGTCGCATGCATTCCTCGAGCGGGGTATCCAAATACCAGATTTGATCCAATAGACCTGCCACTTCCCGCCAGTCGTCGAGTAACAGATAGTTCCCCTCGACGATGACAACTTGCGCTGAGGCACCAATCGTCCCGCCGCCCGAAATTGGTTCGTGCAACTCGCGGCTATAGGTGGGAACGGCAATGTCACGATTGACCTTATCGCGCACCGACCGAACGTGATGGACAAATCCCTCCAGATCAAATGTCGCAGGTGAACCCTTGCGCTGGCTCAGTCCGAGTTTGTTCAATTGCCGGTTCGAAAAATGAAAACCGTCTAACGCAAGAACGGCAGCCTGAATTTTCAACTCGTTCCCAAGAATTTGGCACAATTGGCCGGCCAACGTACTTTTGCCGCTTCCGCAACAGCCTGTTAGGCCAAGTAATACGCGACCCGTCGCACTCCCGTTCGCGGCGTGCAAATCACGGATTTCATCGGCGAGTCGCTTGATCATTTCGCTGCGGTGTGGGCTGGTGAAATTGTGATTTAACTATGCTATTCTGTCGGTCGTAGTGGAATTATAGGAACTGGACGCCACATCTTTCGACTCCTCCATTAAACAGAACAAAGCAACTATGCCAATTGACATAAAATGCTCATCCTGCAGCACACCTTACCGCGTCCCGGACGAAATGGCAGGCCGCGCCGCAAAATGCAAGAAATGTGGCGGCCGGATCGAGATACCGGTAACCGCGACCGATGGCGATGAGCTTAACATTGAAGATCCTTTTGTTGCATCGGCATCCGATCAGAGTTCCGACGGAGTGGCAAACCAGACGGCGGATGCGGCAGGCGATGCGGCCGAGCAACAATGTCCCATGTGCGGTGCGGAGTTGCTGCCCGAATCCGATCTGTGCATGGTTTGCGGCTACACGCTCAGTAGTGGAGATGAATCGGCAGATGAGGAGGCGTCTTTAACCGATGACGAGAAAGAGGAGCGGCGGGTTGCGGAATTGTTGAAGAAGCCGGAGAGGACGCTCGCACAAAAGATCGGCGACTGGTCTGTTCGCGTGCTGGCAGCTCTCGTAATTCTTGGAGTCGTTGCTTGGTGCGGTTTGGCGATAAAACAGTCGATGAACCGCTCTCAGAGTCACGGTCGCATCGACGAGTTGATTACAGCCGGATTGAAATTGAAATCCAGCGAAGAAGTTCCCGCCTTGGCGAAAAAACTGGCCGGCCAAATCGAACATCTGCCGTCGTTCATCGACGCATTGATGGAAGCCAACCAACGTGTGACGGAGGTGAATCAAAACATCGGTGGGTTGAAAGCCGTTGACGAAACTATACCGCGCTACCTATTGGTGTTTAAGGGACAGGACTACGACGTGACACACCCGAACGCCGAGGATATTCCAATCTCGTGGCGACAAAGGACAGTTCTGGCGACATTGATGATTAATTTTCCGGACAATTCCGATGTAAAGTCGCTGATCCAAGTCACGGATATTATGAAATTCCCCGAACTGAAAAAGGTTGTTGGCGACCGCACGGAAAAAGAATGGCAGATCGAGAAATCGTGCGATGCCGACGAGAACGTTCGCAACTTTGCGGCAAGCCTACTACTAGATCGGCTCAACGCGACGGGCAATAAAGAGGTCCTAGCTG
Source organism: Pirellulales bacterium (assembly GCA_046582885.1). Classification (GTDB taxonomy): domain Bacteria; phylum Planctomycetota; class Planctomycetia; order Pirellulales; family UBA7805; genus JAYZEI01. The sequence goes on from JAYGDO010000395.1 coordinate 6,625, forward strand.
CGTTAGCAAAAGCGACGTCGGTAGAGGAAAAGCAGGCTCTGTTTAGCGAATGGGAAGCCAACCCGCCGTAGTCGTCCACGTATTCGGCGCAAGTCAGCCTGTTATTTCTGCAACGGCACGATGGGCCTTTTCCAACCGGCGAGGTCTTCTGGCTTGAGCCCGTTTTTTCGTCGCCCACGCCCGCGTCTCCAAGTGGCGTTGTACTTGCCGACAAAATCGACACGCGCTTCGGCCACGATCGCATCCTCTAGCCCGACCGCCCAAAAGCAGGCGTTGATCAGCAGCCGCCGGTAACCTTCATTTTCGATGTCGTTCGAAGCGCCGTAGGTACTGGTGAAAACTCGACCGGATTGGCCCGCTTCGCCCTTGTAGCTCCGCGTCCAAGCGGCCGGTACCGGCTTGCGATTGGTATCGGGCGGTGAATCGGGCTGCATGCCCTGCAGCGGCTGCGCCATCGCCAAAACTTCGCTAGGCTGCAGCGGGTCGGCATTGTACCCGCCACACTGAACCCACATGTTGTTGACGCCCCGTAAAATCGGATGGCCGGCTTTGTCGGGCACAATGTCGAGTCGCGTACTCTGGAGGTGATTCCGGCCGTAGTGGCCGGCCCACTTTTCGCCCAGGACCTGACGGCCGAAGCCGTCTTTGTACTCTGCCCCGCCGAAGCCGTTGGAGTACTTTGCGTACTTGCGATTTTCGGGAATCTTAAATCCATGCGTCGCCGTCCGCAGTCCAACGACTGGCCCACCTCGATTCAAGTAGTCCACAAAGTAACGCATCTGCCCGTCGGGCCAATTCTGAAACCGCGTGAACACAACCATCAAATCCGCTTCTTTGAGCACCCCGATTCCCGGCACATTCGAGTGCCCCGGACGGATCACACCGTTGTCGTCGACGCCAAACAAAACGGTGCACTTGAAACCGTGGTGTTTCGCCAGAATCCGCGCCATCGCCGGCAACGTTTCTTCCGAGCGATACTCATGATCGCTGGCGATAAAAACAACGTGTTTGCCTTTGCCCGGACCGGCGGTGCCTTGATAAACAAGCGGCTGGGAAAACGCCAGACTCGGTGTGCAAAACAGAATGGCCGATAAAACAGCGAATTTCTTTCCGAACATAATTACCCCTCGCCGAGGAGGTGGTCACGTGGATTTAAATCGTTAATCTGTGGCTTAGCGATTAAACGAAGCGGACTTCTCCGCTAATTCGCTGCCGACAACTGTGCAAAACTCTGCCGCAGATCCAACGAATCTCCGGTTTCCTTTTGCAGTTCCAGCAGCCGCTTGAACAACTTCTTAATGGTTGGTTCGTATTCGGCGAGGTCGGCAAGATTCCTGGTCTCATGCGGGTCTTCTTTGACGTTGTACAGTAGCGTCTTCGGCACTCTCGGATAAAGAATCAGCTTGTAATCGCCCTCGGTGACCATCCGCTGGCCGCCCGTGTATGCCCCGTATATTGCCTCATAGGATTGCTGCGCTGTGCCATTCAGCAGCGGCAACAGGCTCTTGAATTGCACGTAATCTGGACGCTCCGCCCCGCTCAGTTCCAGCGATGTTGCCATGATATCCTGCAAATACACCCTGGCATTATTTCGCTTATTCTTGGCAACGTTGGGGCCGATGACCATCAGCGGAACGCGAACGCTATGGTCGAACATGTTCTGCTTGCCCATTAATCCATGTTGTCCAACGGCCAGGCCGTGATCCGCCGAATAAAAAATCCACGTGTTGTCGGCCTAACCCGATTTTTCCAATGCGTCGACGATACGAGCGATCTGCGCGTCCATGTGTGTGATGATGGCGTAGTATTCTTGTCGGTTGACTTTGACCGAACGCTCGGTCCGTGGAAAAGGCGCGAGTGCTTCGTCCCGCAAACCGCGAGGACAGCCCATCGGACCGTTAAACGGATATTCGGGAACGAAATTGATCGGCATGGAGATTTTGTCCAGCGGATATCTATCGACATACTCTTTGGGCGATTGCCGTGGATCGTGCGGCGCATTGAAGGCGATGTACATGAAAAATGGGGCGTCACTCTTAGCCGCGCCGCCGAGAAAATCAACGGCGTCATCCGCAACAACTTCGCTCCAATGTTTGCCGCCTTTCCAAAATCCGCCGAATGATCTGTCGTAGGGACTCCACGGATCGGGTTCGCCGTCGATCGGGCGGTTGTAGCCTTGCTTAGTTTGATTCGGCATACCGCCACGAACATTACGGGCGATTTTGAAGGTCTTGGCCGCGTCGGCGCGGACATGCCATTTGCCTGTGAAGTACGTGTCGTAACCGGCCTTGGCTAAGAGCTGCGACCACATCCGGCCATTTTGCCGATAGATGGCGTCAGTCTTGCCGTGATCGCGATGCGCGTGCCAGAGGAAACGGCCCGTATTGAGCATCATCCGGCTTGCCACGCAAACCGCGCCTCCCCAGGCGCCTTGGTTGTAACAATGAGTAAAAGTCGTCCCCCGCTGGACGAGTTTGTCGAGTGTCGGTGTTTCGATTTCGCCGTTGCCCAGCGCGCGAACCGTGTCGTAGCATTGGTCGTCAGCAAAAACAAACAGGATGTTAGGCTTGTCGGCGGCAACCGATTGTGACAGGTCGAAAGCGCAAGGCGTCAATACACAAATGATCAATATTGATCCCGCTAAGAATTTCCGTTTCATATTCATTCTCCCGTAGCTGAAGATGCTCTATCCGGTTGAACCGTCGCGCCGGCGGCAACGTCACTTTTCCATGCTTTCAAGGCTGCTAACATTTGATTCACACGTTTGGGGTGTCGCGCCGCGACGTTGTTTTTTTCACCCAAATCGTCTGCCAGGTTGAACAGGGCCGGCCCGCCTTTTAAGCCTTTTGTATTAGTAATCAGTTTCCAGGGCCCGTCCCGCATCGCCACGCCGTTCCAAAAAAGCTGGCGCTGGCCGAGAGACTTCCCCTCGACTAGCAGGGGCACGAGGCTCACCCCATCGAGTTTCCGTTCCAGGTCCGTCGGCAAGCTGGCCAGCTGGAGCATCGTGGGCATCAGATCCAGGCTGATGCTGAGTTGGTCGGTGCGGCTTCCCGGCTTGACCTTGCCGGGCCACCAGGCGATAGCAGGCACACGGTGGCCACCTTCCCAGACCGTCCCCTTGCGGCCGCGGAGGGGATCACAACGCATGTGCGCCGCCCCGCCGTTGTCGGAAAAGAAAAAAACCAGGGTCCGCTCCGCAAGTTCATGCTCCCCGATGGCATCCAGAATCGCGCCAATGTTCTCGTCCAGGCCGTTCATCATCAGGCGGGTCGTTGCATCCCGCGGCCGCTGAGGCTGCTGCGCCGATTTTACCTTGTCGGGGCCGCGGCCAGGCTTGTTGTCCGGACCCTGGATTGGAGAATGCACCGCACCGTGTGGCACGTAAAGGCAAAAGGGGCGGTT
>JAYGDO010000400.1:0-4706 GCA_046582885.1 Pirellulales bacterium
GCGGTCGTCTCTTGCCGTGGCCGCTGTTAGCCCGCAGGTAGATAGGAATGGTGGGATGGTGCTGGCCACCCCAGGCCAGATCATAGGCGACGAAGTCGTGCGTGCCGGGATGAAACAGCAGATCGACGCCGCGGCGACGAAGGTCTTTCATGTTGCGGGTGACAAAGACACTGTCGGACACGGTGTCCGCGAACCGCTGCAAATCCTCCCAGCTACGGCCGGCGGCGAGGGCGTCACGGTTGAAAATGGGACCGAAGTGACCGCCGAGAAACGGATGCCGCAGCGGTCCGCTGACGGCTTCGAGCCGGTTCCAGGCCTTTCGGTCACAGAGCCGCAGTGGAGAATCCCAGATGGGCGATACACTCGCGTGTACCGCCGTCATCCGCTCGTCGTGGATGATCGCCAGCGACGGAGTCGCGCCATTTTTGGACCCCCCTGACATCGCCACTTTGCCAATCATGAAGTGACCGGTTTCGGCATAGGCGGCGGTGACGGATCGCATCAACGTGGCCGGCCAGGCCCAGTATTGAATCTTGTTGTGCGGATTGAGAGTCCGCAGAAAACGGTCTTCGGAGGCTCTTTCCAGCCCGCCGAGGCCCGACTGGGCGAGTACTTGGACAACCGTGTAGACGAGTCCGACACCGCCGTGAATTAATTTTTGTTCCAGTGGGTTGAGCCGAGTGTCTTTTCGGAGTCGCTCCGAGGAGTTGCCGCCGGTCAGGTGGAATCCGGTTGCCTTGCGGTTGGCCGGAACGACCATGCGGACAGGCATGCGGTAGCCCTGTCCGGCCCACATTTCACCGACATGGATGGTGACGAGTTTTTGCCGGGTCGAGACCTGTCCGTCGACGGAATGCCAGTCCTGCAGGACCTCGACGTCGAGCGTCGAGGCATCACAGATGGTTTGCATATCGAAAAGTTTAACCCGGGGCCCCTCTGCCATCGCGGCGGTTGCGCTGAGAACGAGCGCCGTGGCGGTGATGAGCTTGCGGTGTGGCATGTCAACGGTCCTTGGGAGCCTAGTCAATTAAAAGAGGGGGTCCGGGGCAGGACTTGGCTATCGCCGCGGGCGGGGCGTCGGTTCTATGCCCCACACCAGTTCGCCCTTGTGGTAGAGCGTGATTCGCTCGAATTCCTTGAAGTCCGCGTTCGGCTCGCCGCCGCCAAACGAGAAGTCATTCGTTTCGTTGTACTTCTTCCAGTCCGTCTTGTTGATGCGGAGTTGTATCGGTCCGCTATCGCGGCCCGGTTCGATCCCCGCGGTTTGCTCACTAAAGCGTATTTCCAAGTACGAATCGGCCGTGCTGGTCGGTTTCGCCAACCGGTGAAACGTGCCGGAAATGTTCCGGCCGTCGAGCTTCGCGTAGTCGACCGTCAGTTTCTGTCGTTGCCCGGGTGGGCCGTCGACCGTAAACCAATAACGAAGCGTTACCTCGGATAGCGCGGCGCGATCGCGTCCCGAGTTGAGGATTTTCAGATGCGGTTTCAACTGGTTGTCGTCGGCCGCCTGGTCGCCCTGTTTGTAAAGCACCCGCAAAGGTCCGCTACGCGCGGCGCGAGTGCGGCCGGGCGGTGATGTCGTCGTGACCTTGGCGGTAATCAGGCGAAACTCCTCCAGCCGTTTCTCCGTTCGCACGCGGGCCAGGCCTTGTTGTGTGAGCAACGCCTTTTGGTACCACGCCGCCGCATGGGCCATGAGGGCCGCCTTGACGTCGCCCTCTTTCTGCCCGGCCAGCGCCCACCAAGCATCGGCCAGGGCGGCGACGCTCTGGCCGCTTTCCTGTACGGCCAGTTCCCCGCGGGCGATTCGGCCCAATTCGGAATCGCCGCTGAGCGCCAGCATCGGGATGCCGCGGTCCCAATCGCCTTGTTCCAGACAGTAATGACGCCCGGCTGTCAGATTTGCCGTCGGGTCGGTGGGGTTCGTTTCCAGCGTTGCCAAGGCGGTCTGTAGTTTGTCGAATTTGGCTTCGCCCTTCCTGATTTCAAGGGTCTTTGTTTTTGTTTCCCGAACCAGCTTGCCGTCTCGGGACTTCGCCGCCGCGTTTGCGGCGATCTCGGCGAGCTTCGCGGCTGAGCCGTAGTCGTCCTACCGCATCAATTCGTCCACAAGTTGTAGCGCTGCTTCGGTCACGGCCTTGTGCTGAGATGAAGTTTTTGCCCGTTGCGACATCCGCCAGACGGTCGAAGCCTGTTGCTTGACAACGTCGATCTGAAAGTGCCGTGCCATTTCCTTGACAACGGGCATCGCGGCAAGGGCATCCGGCGCGACATTCAGCGCCGCTTTAAGGATGGCGTATCGCTCAGCGGGATCGCCGCCTTTTTGCGATTCTTCGATGAGTCGGTGGATCAGTGCGAGTTTTTGGTCCGGCTTGATTGCCGCCTTGATTTGAACGCCGAGGATTTCTTGGACGAGATCGGCGGCCTGTTTTTGTGCGGACTCGCCGGGAACGGGTTGGCGGTCATCCGCCAAGGAGGCTGAATGAAATGAGAACGCCAGGATCAAGAGAGCTAATTGACGTCCCAAGACAGTCCCCGAAGTGGGCCCAGATCGCATTGCTCCATTGTGCCACAATCGCTGGCGGGTTGCCACCGGAATGACCAGCGTTCTCAGCCGCGGTTCGTTGCAGTTTGACGGACGGACCACCCGGTGCCGGCCCACGACGAGTCGCGTACATGCGGCCACCGGATCGCTTGGGGCGGATAGGTCCAGTTATAATGGCCTCGGCCGGCGATCGTGACGGCGGTTTGGCGGCCGCCCCGCGGCTCAAAAATCAGGCTGCACTCCAGAGTGACGGACTGATAGACTGGTTAACCAGAAGGACGCCCCGCGAATCTTTTCTGGAGGCCCCGCATGAAAATCGTCTCTCACGCAAACCGTCTGCTAGGTCTGCTGGTCGTCGTCCTGGTCCTCACCGACACCTCGGCCAATGCCGAGGTACGCCTGCCGCGAATTTTTAGCAATCACATGGTCCTTCAGCGGGAAAGGAAACTGCCGATCTGGGGCTGGGCCGCGGCCGGGGAGAAGCTGACCGTCAAGCTGGCCGGCGAAGAGCTCGACATCATGGTCGAGACGACCGCCGCCGGAGACGGCAGGTGGAAGCTGGAACTTCCGGTCCTCAAGGCTGGCGGCCCGTACGTGATGACCGTGACCGGCAGCAGTACCGTTACCTTCAATAATGTGATGGTGGGAGAAGTGTGGCTCTGCTCCGGGCAATCTAATATGGAGGTCGCTATGGCTCCGGGGCCGAGTTATTGGAAAGGCGTCCTCAACCACGAGAAAGAGTTGGCCGCCTCAACTAGCCCCAAGCTGCGGCTGTTCAAAGTCGCCACCACTTGGCAGCGGGCGCCGATCCAGGATGTGAACGGAACCTGGACGATGTCTTCTCCCGCGACCGCGGCTGGCTTCTCGGGGACCGGATTCTTCTTCGGCAAGAAGCTCGTCAAGGATCTGGATGTAACGGTCGGGCTGATAGCGGCCGCAGTGGGCGGAATGCCCATCGAGCAGTTCTCGCCGCACTCGGGCCAGGCCTTTTGGTACAACGGCATGATCGCCCCGGTCATTCCCTATGGGATTCGCGGGGCGATTTGGTACCAGGGCGAGACGAATTTCTGGGCGGGGGATCGGGCGAATTATTTCGACAAGCAGAAGGTCTTGATCGATTCCTGGCGCAAAATTTGGGGACAGGGCGATTTCCCTTTCTACCTTGTCCAGTTGGCTCCCGGGCTGGGGGGCCCGCTGCCCCTGTTCTGGGAAGCGCAGGCCCATACCCTCACCGTCAAGAATACGGGAATCGCCTCGACCAACGACATTGGCGGGGACCCCGCCCCACCCCACGCCAACGGGGACCCCGTCCATCCTCGTAATAAGCGCGGCGTGGGAGAGCGGCTGGCCCTCTGGGCCCTCGCCAAGGACTACGGACGGGATGTCGTCCACCGGGGCCCGACTTTCAAGGCGATGAAGGTCGAGGGGGACAAGATCAGAGTGGCCTTCGACAATGTCGGTTCCGGTTTGAAATCGCGCGACAAAAAGCCGCTCGATTCTTTTGAGATCGCCGGCGAGGGAAACTTTTTTCCGGCCAAGGCCGTGATCGATGGCGCTACGGTGCTGGTATCAAGCAGGGAGGTGCCCAAACCTTCTATGGTCAGGCTCGGCTGGCACCACCTGTCCAACACCAATCTGCAAAACAAGGAGGGACTGCCGGCCTTCCCCTTCCGGACCGGCAGCAGCGCCCCGGAGATTACCGGGAAGAGGCTGTTCTCAAAACTCTCCACCATCACGCTGAAGGGAATCGAAGGCAACGGCAGCATTCACTATTCCCTCGACGGCTCCTTGCCGGACAAGGAATCATCCCTCTACGCCAATCCAGTCGAAATCGGTAAAACCACAACCGTTCGCGCCAGGTTCTACAGAAGCGATGGCGTCATGAGCAACGTTGCCGAAGCGATCTTCACCAAGGCCGAGCCCCAGCAGTACAAGGGGAAGACGCTCAGTCTCGGAGTCAGCTATAAATATTACGAGGGATCGTGGTCGGCTTTACCCAACTTTCGCAATCTCAAGCCTCTCAAGACGGGAACGGCCGATGACTTTAACCTGTCGATGGTGAACAGTCCCGACGGTTACGCCCTGCTCTTTACCGGGTATCTCGATGTCAAGGAATCCGGCGTCTACACGTTCCAGACCATCAGCGATGACGGCAGCGCGT
>JAYGDO010000479.1:0-5530 GCA_046582885.1 Pirellulales bacterium
CAGCACGACGGCGGGCCGCTTACTGCTGAGCGTCTACGGGCGGCAATCGACGTGTGGCTGCTCGAACGCGGGTTCTCCAATCCCACGTCGATCGTCGCCTGCGGCGCCGACTGCGCCGACTGCCACAACCACGGCAGCGGCCCGCTGCGGACCGAACAGTCTGTAATTATCGATATTTTTCCACGAGATCGCGGGACGTTCTACAATGGTGATTGCACCCGCACCGTCGTCAACGGCGACATTAGCGACGAACTGACACAGATGCTCGCGGCTGTCGTCGAGGCGAAAGCGGCCGCGATCACCGCCACGCGGGCGGGCGTCACCGGGGAAGCCGTGCATCGCGCGACCTGCGCGGTCGTGGAACATCACGGATTCAAAATGGGCCTGCCGCCCGACGACGCGGCGGACACGTACACGGGAATGACACACGGAACGGGCCACGGCATCGGCCTCGACGTTCACGAGCCGCCACTGCTGGACTTCGGCGGGCCGGAGTTAATCGTCGGCGACGCGCTCACGATCGAACCGGGAATCTACTCGCGGGCCTACGGCGGCGTCCGCGTCGAGGATCTGGTCATCGTCACCAACGAAGGCTGCGACAACCTGAATCGACTGCCGGAAATCCTAGATTGGCGGCAGTAGCCCGCTCAGCGGGCGGCGCGGATCCCAATTTTTCCGCCACTCTACGTAATGTGCGCACCGCGCGTCTCGACATAAACCGCGTACAGCGACGTGCTGCCGGTCATGAACAATCGGTTGCGCTTAGAGCCACCAAAACAAACGTTCGAGCAAATCTCCGGCAACAGGATCTGGCCTATCCGCTCTCCGTCCGGCGCAAAGATATGCACGCCGTCGTAGCCGTCACCAACCCAGCCGGCGCTGGCCCAAACATTGCCCGCGACGTCGGCGCGGATGCCGTCGGCGAATCCAGCCACCTTTTCGCCGTTCAACTCCAACTCCATCGAAACGAACCGGCGGCCGTTGGCCAGCTTTGTGCCGCCTACGACATCCCAGACGCGGATAACTTTGGCCGCATCCTTGTAGTGCGAGGCGCCCGTGTCCGCCACGTACAGTTTCTTGTAATCGGGCGAAAAACAGAGTCCGTTCGGTTTGAAAATCTCATCCGCCACCTTTGTCGTCGCGCCGGTTTTGGCATCGATCCGGTAAATCGCTTCTTTCTGGATCGGCTGCGGCGAGTCCGTTTCGACGCGGCGGCCTTCGTAATTCATCAGGCTGCCGTAACCCGGATCGGTAAACCAAATCGCTCCGTCCGCCGGATGGACTACCGCATCGTTCGGCGCATTGAATTGTTTACCGCCGAACCGATCCGCCAGCACCGAAATCTTGCCGTCGTATTCGTACCTGACGACCCGGCGATTGCCGTGCTCGCACGAAATCTGCCGTCCCTGAAAATCAAATGTGTTGCCGTTACTGTTACCGGACGGATGCCGGAACGTCGAAACGTGGCCGTCCTCCTCCAACCAGCGCATTTGGACGTTGTTGGGGATGTCGCTCCAGAGCAAATACCGCCCGACGCCGTTCCAGGCCGGCCCCTCGGCCCACAGCATCTTTGGGCTGTGGTACAACCGCTGGATCGGTGTGTTGCCCAGCTTGTATTTTTTAAAGCGATCATCCAGCGCGACGATGTCCGGATCGGGATAACGCACGGGCGGTGCGTTCGGACCGTACTCCCGCGCCAGTGCCGGCGCGCCGGCCGCCGTGGCTGCGGCCGCCAAAAACGCGCGTCGTCCGAACTTCGCCGGGCTGTCGTTTCGGTGGTTGTCCGCTTTGTTTTGTTGGTCACTCGCGGCAGAGTTCATCGCTGTCCCTTTCTCTCAATTTTGTTTCGGCGTGGAGAATGCACACACAATATCGTCGCAAACGACGCGATTTGCAACTCGCCCGGGATGTGTCGTAATCTCCTGCCCACCAAGTCGTTGCTTTGCGATGAGTGGCCTACCAGGGGAGAGAGTATCGGCGAAAAACCCCGTATCGCCCGGTTATCGTTAATTGGCCGCCCGCCTGATAGAATGGCCCCACGCACCACGCGCTGAATTCGCACCGCGCGAATCTCAACGGCCCACGATTTTGCCAGGAAATGAAATGACGACGGTCACCGCAAACCGGAAAACCATTTGGCAACGACTGCTTGCCGCTTCGATGTTGTTGACCATTTTGCCGGCATCAACGCCGGCGGCCGAAGACGATGCAGCAAAAGATTCCACCGCGGTGAAGCTGCGCGACTTGACGCTTTCCATACCCGGTGCGTGGAAGCAGGAGGAACCGAAATCAAAACTCCGCTTGGCCCAGTTCAGCATTCCGGCGACCAAGGGCGACAAGGAAGCCGCCGAGCTGGCCGTCTTCAATTTTGGCGCGGGCGGCGGCATCGAAGCTAACATCCGCCGGTGGATCGGACAATTTCAACCCAAGGGCCGTACGGCAAAAATCACAACGGGAACAGCCCCGCAGGGTAAGTATGTGTTTGTCGATCTCAGCGGCACCTACAAAAAACCTGACGGACCTCCGATCCGACAAAAGACGATCGACACACCCGGCACGCGGGCGCTATCGGTGATCCTGGCGATAGAAAACAAGGGACTCTATTTTTTGAAGCTGATCGGACCGCAAAAGACAGTCGGCGGGCAGGCCGACATTTTCCGCGCGGCCTTTGGCGGCAACGCCAAGGACGAAAAGGAAGTTAGCCTGGGCGGCGCAAAGCCTGAAAAATAACCGGAGTCCAACACCCCCCAAAGGGCAGTTCCAGCAACACTGACTCAGCAGAAGTTTCGCCCTTCCAAACGGCCAACATTATCCAAAAAAGAGTAACGCCATGGACAATTCTCACCTCGATCGAAGGCAAATCCTTAAGGCCACGGCCGTCGCCGCCGGCGGGTCGTTGGCGCTGCCGACAATATTCAACTCGCCGGCAACGGCGAAAGAACCCTCGACCGGAAAAGACGCGTTTCATTTTTGTTTCAACACCAGCACGATTCGCGGGCAAAAACTAAGCGTACCGGACCAGATCGACGTCGCCGCAAAAGCCGGATATGACGCGGTGGAGTTGTGGCTCGGCGACCTGCACAAACACGTCGATACCGGCGGAAAGCTCGCCGATTTACGCAAACAGTTGACCGATGCAAAATTGACCGTGGAAAGCGCGATTGGTTTTGCGCGGTGGATCGTCGATGACGAAGCGCAGCGAAAAAAGGGGCTCGAAAACGCCAGACGCGACATGGACGTGCTGGCACAGATCGGCGCAAAGCGAATCGCCGCGCCGCCGGCCGGAGCCAGCGGGCCGATCGATTTGACGAAAGCAGGACAGCGGTACCGCGTGCTGTTGGAGCTTGGCGACGAGATGGGCATCGTGCCGCAGGTCGAGTGCTGGGGGCCTTCGAAAGCGATCAGCCGGCTCAGCCAAACGGCCTTCGTGGCGCTCGAAAGCGGTCACGCCAAGGCGTGCATTCTTCCCGACGTGTACCACATGTTTCGTGGCGGCTCGGATTTTGATGGTCTGAAACTCCTCGATGGCCGCGCCATCCAGGTATTTCACGTGAACGACTACCCAGAGTCGCCGGCCCGGGAAGAAATGAACGACTCGCATCGGGTTTATCCCGGCGAAGGCGTGGCGCCGCTCAACACGATCTTCCGCGATCTGGCGGCCAACGGATTCAACGGCCACCTGTCACTGGAATTGTTCAATCGTGATTACTGGCAGCAGAATCCGCTGTCAGTGGCCAAAACGGGGCTCGAAAAAACGCGCGAAGCAGTCGCCCGGGCCCTGGAGGGGTGACGGGCCGGATTCAGGAATATCTTCAAAACGCCTCAAATCGAACAAACTTCTTTCTGTACTCCGCCTGCGGCATCCGATAGAATGAGGGAGACGCTGGTGGACGAAAACCGCTCGACGAAAATCCCTCACAGCAGAGACAAAAATGAATTATCGATCGGTGACGCTCCGGTTGTTGCTGGTTTCGATGCTGGTCGTGCCGACCGTGCGATTGGATGCTGGCTGATGTAACGTCGGTAGCCCCGGTACGGGGACTTCGGCGTATACCAAGATGTTGCAAGCACGGCAAGAAGCCCGCCGCCGAGCTTTGGAAGCAGCTGTGGCACGCGCCCGCGCGGAACTGAAAACCAGGCTGCTCAATAAGGCTCAAAGGGACGCTTCAAAACTAGAAGCAGGTGATCTTGCCCGCGACGAAGAGCAAATTCTGCTTGCTAGCAAGATCTATCTCAGCCTCGGCCTCAACAGGGCCAGCGAAGTTCGGGATGAAGCGAAGAGCCGCCTCGACGAGCTTAGGGCCGACGGCCGCAAACGGTTGGAATCGGTCGCGACCACGGTGAATGTATCGTCGCCGAGGATCGAGGACGTGTTTTCCGCAATCGAGGATTACAACTGGCTGGAACGCGAATTCGCCGAAGTGCCCGTCGTCAATCGCGAGATTCAGTCGGCCGCCGGGAAGGCCCGTCGCCGCCCGGAATTCCGCGCCGCGCTGAACGAGCCGGAAGCGGCCGACCTGTTCAACCTGGCTCAAAAGCACGAAAAAGCCGATCAGGTCTGCTGCGCGGTTTTGGTGTATGAACAGGCCGCAAAACTGAAGCCCGCGCCGACCGCGTTTAAGGCTCGCCAGCGGCTCGAGCAACTCAAACAGGACAAAGAAGCGGTCGCAGCGGCCGAAGCCTGCCGCCAACTCCAGTGGTGCCATTATTCCTACGAGAAGGCGAAGCGACTCGCCAAGCACAAACCGGCGGACGCTCGCGACCTGCTTGCGCAGATTCTCGACAAGGCGCCGATCGATAGCGAAATCTACCGAGCCGCACGATTCGAAATCGGCCGTCTGTAAAGGCGATCCGACCTGACCAACCTCGGGCCGCCGTGCCGGGAGACACTTCCGGTTGCGGCGGCCCGTTTTTATTGGCGGTTCCAGAATTGACCTCGGGAAAACCAAGACGGTATACTTCGCGAAGGCGCATTCCGCGATTCACTGACCGCGAGGAAAATCATGGCTATAGATACAGCGTCCGGTATTAATTCCGTCATCACCGACTGCATCGGCAACACGCCGCTGGTCCGACTCCGCCGCATCACCGAGGGCTGTGTGGCAACCGTGGCCGGCAAGGTCGAGGGGCTCAACCCGCTTTGGAGCGTCAAGGACCGTATCGGCGCCGCCATGATCGACGCCGCGGAACGGGACGGGTTGATCAAGGACGATACGGTCATCATCGAACCGACCAGCGGCAACACGGGAATCGGGCTGGCATTTACCTGCGCCGCGCGGGGCTACAAGCTGATGGTCACTATGCCCGAGAGCATGAGCGTCGAGCGGCGGCGAATGCTCAAGGCGCTGGGTGCGGAACTTGTGCTCACGCCGGCGGCCGAAGGCATGCCCGGCGCAGTCCGCAAGGCCGAGCAACTACACGACGAAAACGAACACTATTTTATGCCGCAGCAATTCAAAAATCCGGCCAATCCGGAAGTCCATCGCAAGACAACCGCCGAAGAAATTTGGCGGGACACCGACGGCAAGGT
>JAYGDO010000500.1:0-1752 GCA_046582885.1 Pirellulales bacterium
GGTGAAACAGCACCTCCGTCGAATCAAAAAAATGGTCTGTTTTCCGCAAAAGAGTTAGTACCGGAGGTGGGGACTCGAACCCACACGTCCTTGCGGACACTGAATTTTGAATCCAATGAAGCATCGACGCAAGTGCCTCAGTCAAATGACTTAGACGAATCGAGGTCGCTGGCTTGTACCTCAGCTTGTACTCACCTTCCAGATTCCGACCCTGATCTCCCACTCGTCATCGAATCTTGGGCGTCGCTTCCGAATTACGTCAGGCAGACCATCCCTAACGCTCGCCGAAAACGTGGCGTCCTGACGACGGCCGCAGTTCTCTCTGAGCGGGTGGTGGGTCAAATTGGAAAGATGAAGTAGGATTCTTGCCAATCAACGCACGGAGTCCTTTGCCCGACTGGACGTTTCGCTACGTCGGATCAGTCGTTCGTTCGTGTCCGAGATTTCGGTAAATCTTTCCTAAGCCGCCATCAACCTCCAATGCGTATTGGCCATCTATACGCCGATACTCGGCCACACCCAGCCGGGATCCCGCACGATTTGTAGACCCTCTCTCACTGGGACGGTATTCGCTATGTCACGGCGGATGCCTGCGCGGTGTAGCTCCCAAGTCTGAAGCTGTGATGCGTTGAACCGATTCTGATACTGTGTCTTAACCCGTTGCCCGACGAGTATCAAAAGATAACCGTTGTACCCAAAGATGCTTCCTGGTGGTATGTACGCATCACAGACTCGGCTAGGGCCGGCGAGGCGATAGAAATCGACCAGTTCTTCCGCATTCCCTAATGGAGTTTCCTGGCGGCAATGCTGCCAGAAGGGTGAATCGCAACGGGTGTTGAATTTGTAGTGCAATGCGAGAAAGTCACGTATGTCATCCCATAGGCGGCCGTAACGCTCGTTTTCCTTATCGATCATGACCTGAGGCGGTCGGCAATTGCTGTCACGGAGAATGAGCACCATCGACCACGCCTGTTCGATGATCATATGCAGCGCTGTGGCTTCCAGAGGTTCCACGAACCCAGCCGCATTGCCAATCGCGGCGACGTTTCCTCGCCAGTAGCGTTGGCGTCGGCCACTGCCAAATCGTACCGTTCGCACATCTCCAGTCAGTTCGGGGTTCTTGTCCTTCAGTTCCGCGACGGCAGTGTCGACGTCGCAAAAAGCGGAGGAGAACACGTAACCGCGGGTGACTTGGTCGAGGAATTCAATTCGCCAGCACCATCCATGTTCCATTGTCTCGGCGGTGGTATACGGCAGAATTTTTCCATCGCGCGGCCATCCACCGATGACCGCTGAATCACAGAACAGGGAGCGGTCATAGGAAACCAAAGGTTCTTCCAGGACGCCGTCGATTAACAGCGATTTAAAACCGGAAGCATCGATGAACAAATCCCCGCCGACGGAGCGACCATTGACAAGATCAAGTGACGTCACGTTTCCGGATGCGTCTTGCGGCGCAGCGTTTACCTCTCCCTCGATCAAAGTGACACCCAACTCTTGCGCCTTTCTCTTGAGATAGTCCAGGAAGGCCCGGTTCGGTATGTGGTAACCGAATGCCTCTTGCACGGCATACGAGCCGTTTGGCGTGAGTAGGCAGGGGGCCAGATCGCGATCCATGAGAGCGCAAGAATGGCTCGCGTCGCGAAAGTCGTCAAGGCAAAAGAACGCGCTCCGCTTGTCCATGCCCAGGACTTCCGTATCCATGACGTGATCGAATGTATAGTGAAAATGGGAATCGTCGGGATGTCCCCA
>JAYGDO010000524.1:0-11669 GCA_046582885.1 Pirellulales bacterium
GGCCTGGGCTCACTTCTTGCTCAATGGACCGGCTCCGGTGCGCCACGAATTGATGAGTTTTCTCGCGGAAATTCGTGGCGGCTCGGCACCGAGATTGCTCAGCCAACGGCTAGAGCGGGCGGCAGGCGGTTCGGGTGAGCAGTTGTTGGTTCGGCATTTTAAGTCCTTCTCGCGGAAATAACGACGGCCGCTATATTTTTGTAAAACGGGGTCGGGTGGAAAGTAGTTTGCAGGAATCCACGGCCTCGTCCGGAACGAACGACCGGGGGTGAGTGTCGGTTTGTTAGGCGTGAAAGAAGAAACCGTCAGAGTTCTAATTCGAAATCGGCTCGTTGGCGGAGGGCGTTTTGGAAATCGGCTTCACGCCGCGGTGATGGCTGGACGTCTCCGTCACCAGTAGCCTGCAAGATTTCTGGATTGGCGGAGGACTGATCGCGAACGCCGAACGTGAATTCATGGGTGTCGCCATGTTTGCCTGCTATTGGATCGGCTGGGGCATGGTCGTTGTTCTACAGGCTGCCGCTGATACACTGGTGGGCGATGAGCAGGGTCCGATTTCTCATGGTGGGCGGCTTTTTGGGCGCGGGAAAAACAACCGCACTGGCGCGGATTGCACGCCACTTTATTGATTGCGGCCAAAGGGTTGGTCTGGTTACCAATGATCAAGCGTATGATTTGGTCGATACCCAGACCTTGCGGGCGCAGGGGTTTGATGTCGGCGAAGTTCCCGGCGCTTGTTTCTGCTGCAAGTTTAATGATCTGGTCGACACCATTGCCGCGCTGAGCGAGGATGACGCACCTGACGTTATCCTGGCGGAGCCGGTTGGCAGTTGCACGGATCTGGTGGCAACGGTCATCGAGCCGCTCCGCCAATTCTATCGAGATTCATTCGAAGTCGGCCCGCTGACCGTACTGCTGAAGCCAGAGCATGGCGAGAAGATTTTGAGTGAATCCGAGGGCAGCGGATTTTCGCCCAAGGCGGCTTATATTTTTCTCAAGCAGATCGAAGAGGCGGACATTGTTGCCATCAACAAAATCGACAAGTTGAATTCTCTACAGTGCGAAGACATTGTGCGGTTGATCGGCCAGCGGTTTCCGGAAAAATCGACGCTATGCGTCAGCGCTCGAACCGGTGAGGGGTTCGAACCATTGTTGGCAGCCATGCAGCGGGAGCAGGCCGAGCATACTTCGATGATAGCGGTCGACTATGACGTCTATGCGGAAGGCGAAGCGGAGCTTGGCTGGTTGAATTGTTCAGTGTTATTGAGCCGGTCGTGCGAAAAATTTTCGTTGGATGATGCTGTGGTGATGTTGTTGCGGCAATTACAGGACGCCCTGGCAGTCGCCGACGCCGAACCTGCTCATCTAAAGGCCATGGGGCAGGGGGGCGACGGCTGGGCTGTGGCCAATCTCGTCAGCTCGGTCGGCCCGGTCGAATTGTCGCAGGCATCGGGTGTATCAACGTCCCAAGCCGTATTGACGGTGAATGCTCGTGTGGCCACAGATCCGGAGCGATTGGCGAAGGTCGTCGAGGAACAATGCCAATCGGTGGCGCAGCACTTTGCGGCCGAGTGCCGTATCGAGAACATGCAGTGTTTTCGGCCCGGCCGCCCGGAGCCAACGCACCGAATTAGGCGCCAGTCTTAAACTGCCGGCAGCATTGATGTCGCCGATGTCGCTTCTGGCCTTGCAGCGACCGGGTGATTTCACAACACTGTGCCGCGGTTGGGCCGTCAGCGTGGACAACAAACGTGCCTTTTCGAGTTTGTTAGCATGTACGTGCGTCTAATTCGCTTCAGCATAGCAATGCTCGTTGGCGCCGCCGGCACGTCCTGTTTTCACTCCCAGCCGATTCACGTGGCGCCTCCCGCGTTTGTGGCCGGTCACTCTCCGCCGACAACGGCCGCCGCCGAATCCGTGCCGACGGCGGCCGCTGCGCTGGCTGCGTCGCCGCCGCTGTTTGTGTCGATCGGGGATTCGACTGCGGTCTGGCAGGCAACCGTGGATGTCGTCGATGATTTCTTTCGCATTAAACGCGAGCAGCCCGTTGGTCAGGCCGGCGGCTTGCTGGTCGAAGGGCTGATTGAAACGTATCCGTTGACAGGAGCGACATTTTTTGAGCCCTGGCGAGCGGATTCGATTGGAACACACGACCGCCTGGAAAGCACCCTCCAGTCAATCCGTCGGATCGCCTATGTTCGCGTCATTCCAGACACTCACGGATACTGGATCGACGTTCGTGTCGATAAAGAACTGGAAGATGTCCAGCGGCCCGAGCACGCTACGTCCGGGGTGTCGGCACCGCGTTACGAACAGCCGATTGAGAAAAGAGCCGGGGCGCTGGCCGGGCCATCGCTCACATTGGGCTGGATTTCACAGGGCCGTGATATTCTTCTTGAACAGGAAATCCAAAGGCGATTGAAGCGATACCTGTCGCCATTATTGCTGCACTAAGCCGATCAATTAGCATTAGTATTCGGCGATGTCGTTTGCGCCGGGGCGCCGAGTGCCACCGGCGCGGTTGTCGTCGGATTCGTCGAGGCGACGGGCAACTTCAGCGTAAATGCCGTACCTTTGCCTACGGTGCTGGCCACTTGGATTTTTCCTTTGTGAGCCTCGACGATTTCACGACATGCGGAGAGGCCCACACCTGTGCCGCCCTTTCCCGTTTCATCGGGTCCGCTTTTGGTAGAGAATCGCGAGTCGAATATTTTTGGGAGCACGTCAGGCGGAATTCCGACTCCGCTGTCGCGAACCGTTAAGTTCACCGTTTGACTGGTGGCATCGTGGCCGAGTTTGATGACCACCTGACCACCCTCTGGCATTGCCTGTCTTGCGTTGATGAGCAGGTTGAACAGTATCTGTTGAATCTGGTTGGGGTTGGCAATAACCGGTGGAACGTCGTCAAACTGGCAATCGATACCAATTCGATATTTACGCATCTCCCGCTCAAGCAAAACGAGCGCGTCGTCAACCAGCCCGCGAAGATCGGTCGGCGTGAAATCGTTGCCGCGATTTCTTGCATTGGCGAGCACCACGTTTGTGATCTTTGCCGCACGCTGGCCGGCGGCGAGTATCTTTTCGAAGCTTTTTTCACGGGTGGCGTCATTATTATGGCGTAGGCCCAACTTCGCATAATTGATCACGGTCATCAGCACGTTGTTGAATTCGTGTGTCGTGGTGCTGAGCAATTCGCCCAGTGCCGCCATCCGCTGTGCTTCGGCCAATTGCCTCCTGAGGGCTGAGATTTCTTCTTCCAATTTAATCGTTGCTTGGTTGGACATGCTGCAAGCTCTGTAAAGACGGATTAGTTTGCGCGGTTGACCAAAGGGCCCGTGAGTTATCTCTCCTCCCAAGGCCGCAAGGCTTAACTCGAAACCAATTACAAGGTTACGGCTGTTTACAACATCGTCGATTTCACCTGGGATGCTGAACGGCTTCCCGATATAATCCGTCCCTCTTTCGGCGGCGGTTCGGTGACTTTTGCGATTGGAGAAAATGGGATGCGACAAGTTGAATTGCTCGAACGGGCATTGGAGGCCATCACGCAACAGGGCTTTCAAATACGCGAAGAATGTGTCGGTGGTAGCGGTGGCGGCATTTGCATATTCCGGAACCAGAAGTGGTTCTTCGTCGACCCGTTGCTAGAAGTCGGAGAGCAACTCGAGTTAGCATGCGATGCGCTGCGGGCGGAATGTAAGCTGCCGCAAGACTTATTGCCGGTCGAGTTGCGCGATTACGTGTTCCCGG
Organism: Pirellulales bacterium; assembly: GCA_046582885.1. GTDB lineage: Bacteria > Planctomycetota > Planctomycetia > Pirellulales > UBA7805 > JAYZEI01. The sequence goes on from JAYGDO010000524.1 coordinate 3,751, forward strand.
AAACCCGCGAGAAGCGGGCTGATAACGAAGGTCTGCTGCGCCGCGCCGCCTGAACCGCAGCTTTCATGACGAATACAGTCCGTTCGCGTCGACATACATTTCGACGGCGCGGGGTGTCTGGAATTGAATACTCTGCCGGTTCGCAACACGGTTGCGGAGCTCTGTGCTGCTGATGCCCAGCAGGGGCATTTGAAGCTTGTGGAGTTTGACGTCGCAGTTTGCCGCATCGGGAAATTTGGATTTTAGTTTGGCGACATCGATTTCGGCGGATCCGGGGCGGCCGACAACAACAAGCGTCGCTAAGTGACAAATGGCCACAGGCTCGCGCCAGGTTGGCAACTCTTCAAGGGAGTCGGCGCCGAGCAGCAGAAATAGTTCCCACTCGGAATGTTCTGATTTGATTTGCCGCAGCGTTTCGACCGTGTAGCTCAAGCCGCCGCGTTGGATCTCAATTTCCGAAACGTCGAACGGCCCGTGGCCGGCGACGGCTAGCCGGAGCATTTCGACGCGATGATGGGCACCGGCGTGCTGCTGGTTTGTTTTGTGCGGAGCCGAGCAGGCGGGCACGAATAAAACTCGATCCAGTGCGCACTCGGCACGACAATACTCGGCCAATATCAGATGGCCGAAGTGAACCGGGTCAAACGATCCGCCAAAAATGCCAACTCGCATGGGGGGTGACTCAATGCCGGTAATTAGTGGTTAGGCAAACCTGCCGGGTCACGACTTTGCGGAATGCCAGCCAGCGTATACCCTATACTCGAACTTTCGATTTGCCTACCGGCGTTATACAACCGACCACTGATAAATGCCCGATCAGCCAACGTTATTCGAAACGGACATCCCGGCCTGGGAACTCGACGAATCATCAGCGCGCTGCGTTGCGACGGTCGTTATCACATCCGGCCCGGCGCAGGCGTTTGACTACATCGTCCCGAACGACTTGCGCGATGAAATCAGGACTGGGTGTCGTGTGCGAGTTCCGTTTGGCCGCGGCAACCGAGAGGCCACGGGCTATTGTGTCGGCTTGGAGACTCGCGAGGGACTAACTCGTCGCCTAAAAAATGTGAGCAGCGTTGTCGATCGCCAGCCGATTCTATCGCCGTCAATGTTGCGGCTGACAAAATGGATGGCAGAATATTACTTTAGCCCGTGGGGGCAAGTCATCGAGACCGTTATTCCCGCGGGCGTGCGGATGGCCGCTGGAACACGGTTGGCGACATATCTGAGTGTCGCCCCCGATGTCGCTGCGCAGGTAACGGAACTAAAGTTGCCGAAAAAACAGCAAGCCGCTCTTGCTCATCTCGCCGCGCACGGCGGTTCCTTGACGCCCTCACAGCTCGCCGACATCGTCGGTTGTACGCTTGCGCCGGTCAATGCGCTGCGTCGTAAAGGGTTGGTCATCAGTGAATCGCGACGGGAAATTGTCAAACCGCCAGAGCTTGCGGTCCTGTCAACGGACGCTCAGTTGGAATTGAACGCCGATCAGCAGGCGGCGCTAAATTCCATTCTCGCGGTACTCCGCCGGCAAATGCACGAGGTAATTCTGATCCAGGGAGTCACCGGTAGCGGGAAGACCGAAGTATACATGCAGGCAATTCAAGAGGTCGTTAGTTATGGCCAGCAGGCGATTGTCCTCGTTCCGGAGATCAGCTTGACGCCACAGACCGAGTCGCGGTTTCGTTCGCGGTTCGGTAACGTGGCGGTGCTGCACAGCCACATGAGCGACGCGGATCGACATCGCCACTGGCAGCAAATTGCCTCGGGCGAAATTTCGGTTGTGGTGGGGGCACGGAGTGCGATATTTGCGCCGACGCCACATTTGGGCATTATCATTATCGACGAGGAACATGAAACTTCGTTCAAGCAAGAATCAACGCCCCGATATCATGCCCGCGATGTGGCCGTTCGCCGGGCGGAAGAAGAGCGTGTGCCGCTGGTGCTTGGTTCCGCGACGCCCTCGCTAGAGTCCTTTCATCGAACGCAGGAGGGCACATTCACCCTGGTCAAGATGCCCAGGCGAATTTTCGATCGCCCACTTCCGACCGTAGTCGCGATTGATCTGCGCGGCGAGAGTCACGATCGCAACTGGCGCGGCGCGATTAGCCGCCAATTGCACGCGGCTATGGACAAGGCGCTGAACGATGCCGGTCAAGTAATTCTGTTGTTGAATCGTCGGGGCTTCTCGACACACATTCAATGCCCTTCCTGTGGCGAGGCTATCCGATGTCCAGAATGTGAGATTGCGCTGACCCACCACAAACAGGGGCAAAAGGCGGTTTGCCATTATTGCGATTACCGCCGGGATGTACCCGAGCGTTGTCCGAATTGCGAGTTTTCGGGAATTCGATTCTCGGGTCGCGGCACGCAGCGGCTCGAAGAAGAAGTCTGTGCGCGGTTTCCAGAGTTTACCTGCCTCCGCATGGATACCGATTCGATGCAAGGCCGCGGCAGCCACGAAGCGGCCTTGTCCAGATTTCGCAAGGGAGAAGTCCAGATTTTGCTAGGCACACAGATGATCGCCAAAGGCCTCGATTTTCCCGACGTGACGCTGGTTGGCGTCATCAACGCCGATACGGCGCTGCATTTACCGGACTTTCGCGCCGCTGAGCGGACGTTTCAACTCGTCACGCAGGTAGCGGGTCGGGCCGGTCGCGGAGATCGTCGCGGTAACGTTCTGGTGCAAACCTTTCAACCGGACCATCCGGCGATTCGCGCCGCGCTGCGCCACGATTACGAGATGTTTGCGTCGGGCGATTTGCCTCAACGCCAGCAACTCGGCTATCCACCGTACGGGGCCATGGTTCGGGTTGTGGTACGCGGCGCGGCCGACTTTGCCGTGAGGGAATTCGCCGGCGAACTGGGCACCCGAGTTCGCCAGGCTGCAGATCGTTGTGCTGCGAAGGTGCGCGTACTCGGTCCCGCGCCCGCGCCGTTTGCCAAACTGCGCGGCAAGTACCGTTTTGCACTGCAAATCCAAGCCGGCGATGCCGTTTCGTTGCATAACGTTGTCCGCGCCGCGATTGAGGATCTGGTCACGCCGGATGGGATCCAATGGATCGTCGATATCGATCCGTTCGATATGATGTAGACTCGGTCAGCGGGCGGGTTGGAAACTCACGACAGGAAACATTCTAGTTTCGCTCGTGTGGCGACATTCATCACTAGCGGTTGTGACAGGTCGTGCTGAGACTGCTGCCAGGTGACGAAACAGGCGTCCTCCGTTGTGAGTACGTCGACATAGCGACTACAACCGGTTCCCAGCGGGCTGACGAATTGGGGAGTGTAGCGAGAGAGCCTGTGAATTTGGTCGAGTTGGCCGTCAACGAAATATCCAGCGCCGCCGATCTCTTCGCACGAGTAGCCCCGTGGCCTGCGGACCCCGCTGTGGTGCTCGTCCAATGCCCGTAACGATTCGCCACCGTCATAAAAAATCAGACTGACGTGCAAATTTTTAAATGCCCCAACTTGCGGGACATCGACAATCGCCGTCCCGCGAGTGATTGCCACGTCCCAGGTCGTTCCGCGGGGGAGGAATTCAAATTGCGGTGGCGAGAAAATGTCGCCGTCGCTTTCTCTCATGCAGTACGCCGTATTGGAACTCGACCAGCAATAGGGATGGGTACAGAAGAGCAACACCAAGCCGCCATTTTTCTGCCGATAGACCGCGGGGTCTTTGGCATGCAGGTGAGCCGGGTCTTCCGAAACGACGACCGTCTCCAGCGGAGCGGTTTTTAGGCGGTCGACCGACGGGGCCCTGAGTCGTTCGATTGTCCAGACACCGGTTCCCGGTTTCAGGTAGTCGCGAAGGTCACCGGGATAGCCGATACCGGTTTTTTCGGTCGAAACAAACAGTTCGGCGCCCCGGTCCGACAGGTGCAGCGCGGCGCCTTCGATCGAAAGCACTTCGCGTGAATCGACATTTAACTCGGGTTTCGACCAGCTCAGAATTTTATTGAACGACTGGGCCCGGTCGGTCGACCGAAAAATTGCCAGTTCTAGTCCGCGCTCGCCGGATCCCAGTCCGGTCCGCGAATCACCGTGATTGCGATACCGCCCGACGAGCAGAAAATTGCCTAGTTCATCCTCCACTAAATTGCCGCCGCCAAACCAAAATCCGTTCGCGGACTGCTGCGGCGGCACAATCACCCTAGCGGCCTGTTGATCGACGAGCGCGGAGGAGTAGGCGACTAGCTTGTCTTCTAGTTCTGCTGGCAGACGTGACTTGGACTGATTGGGCGTTGCCTTCACGCGATAATTTTCTTGCAAACACGCCCTTCGTTGCGATCCGCGCGCTCCGGGCGACCGTTGTTGAGATAGATCAATTTGCGATGGTCAACACCAAGCAAGGAGAGAATCGTCGCGTGCAGATCGTGGACATGCAGGCGGTCCTCGACGGCGTGCAATCCGACCTCATCCGTTGTTCCGTGTACGTGGCCGGACCGCACTCCGCCGCCGGCCAGCCACATCGTGAATCCGTACGGATTGTGGTCGCGTCCGTTACCCTTTTCGCTCATTGGCGTGCGGCCAAATTCGCCACCCCAGATCACTAGCGTCTGGTCCAGCAGGCCGCGCTGCTTAAGGTCCGTGAGCAATCCGGCCACCGGCTTGTCGGACGACCGACAATGCTCGGTGTGGTTCTTTTCGATCCCTGAATGAGCGTCCCATTTGCTGCCCGCACCGTGGTAAAGCTGGACAAAACGTACGCCCCGTTCGACAAGCCGGCGCGCCAGGAGGCACTGGCGGCCGAAGACGGCCGTCTCTTTGCGGTCCATCCCATACATCTGTTTGGTCGGCTCGGTTTCCCGTCCGAGGTCGACGGCTTCCGGCGCCTGTTGCTGCATGCGAAATGCCAGTTCATAGCTCTCGATGCGGGCATCCAACTCGGACTGTTCGCGCGAGGCGGCGTGACGCCGATTCATTTGTTTGAGCAAATCCAGTTTTTGGCGCTGACGCAAGTTGCCCACATCTGCCGGTGGTTTTAGATGTCGGATCGGGGCGGCCCCACTTTGGAATTGTGTGCCCTGGTAAACGGCCGGCATAAACCCGGCACTCCAGTTGCGGGGGCCGTTGACGGTCTTTCCGGGGTTATCTTCCATCACGACGAAGGAGGGCAGGTTCTTGTTCTCGCTCCCGAGTCCGTAACTGACCCAGGAGCCGAGCGCTGGTCGCCCGCCGATAATCGTGCCGGTATTCATCTGGCAGACGCCGTTGGAGTGGTTCAAACCGTTGCCCCAGCATGAGCGGATGACGCACAGATCGTCCGCACACCGGGCGATGTGCGGCAGCCAATCGCTGACCCAGAGGCCACTCTGTCCGTGTTGCTTCCATTTGCGATTGTCGGCGAGTAAGGGCGCGTCGTATTCACCCATCGGAGTGATAACCGGTGCGAAACTTGGGGGCAGAGGTTTGCCCGCCAACTCTCTCAGCTTTGGTTTTGGATCGAAAAGGTCGATGGCGCTGGGGCCGCCTTCCAGGAAAATAAAAATGACGCTTTTCGCGCGAGGCGGATGGTGGGCAGCGCGAACGTTGGACGATTTGCCACGAGGGGAGGCGAGTGTGTCGTTGCCCAATAACGATGCGAGTGCCAGCGCGCCGAACCCGGCGCCGGAATTGATTAAAATCTCGCGACGCGTCCGTGGGCATTCGGGATGTGTAATTCGGTTGGACAAACCATCGCTCCGTTAGCCTCTTTCGCCAAGGCGGCAAAAAACAGGCTAATCGATGTAAAGGAATTCATTTGAGTTCAACAGCGCATGACAAAAATCAAGCAGCGCGTTCTGGTCGACTCGTTCCTCGGTTTTAGCGGTCAGAAAATTACGGGAAGTCTCGCGTTCTTCTTCGTCGGCGTCACGGCAGAATGCGATTTGATAAGCGGCATCGACCGTTTCGGCCGCGGATCGTTTCTGGCTTGTTAATCGTTTCGACATCGCCCGGGCACGGGCCAGCGTCCAGGGCCCGTTGATCATGAGTAAACTTTGGATCGGCGTTGTCGTCACGTTGCGGTTGGCGGTGCTGTTAAAATTGTCGGGTGCATCGAACAGGTGCAGCAGTTCGGGACGTTTATTCCGTATGACTTTTGTGTAGATTGTACGGCGCGAGCTGTTAATGTCGGTACCGGCGCCTCCAGCCTGATAATCTAACTCGCCACTGACAGCCAGCATCGCGTCGCGAATTTGTTCAGCATCGAGTCGGCGGGTTGTCATCCGCCACAACAGGCGATTTTCCGGATCGGACTCCCTCGCCTCGGGAGGCATCTTTCGCAGGGCGGTCTGTCGGTAGGTGGCCGAAGTCATGATTAGCCGGTGTAACTGCTTAAATTGCCAGCCACGGTCGACGAATTCACGCGTCAGCCAATCCAGCAGCTCGGGATGCGTTGGCCGGTCGCCTAAATGGCCAAAATCACTGGATGTCCGCACAATGCCGTGACCGAAGTGATGCTGCCAAAGGCGATTGACGATGACCCGTGTGCTTAGTGGATTATTCTCGCTGGCGATCCAACGCGCCAGCGCTGTCCGTCTCCCGGTCGAATTGGCGGCATCCGCAGGTGCCACGATCACCGCATCACGGGCATCGAGGATCGTAAAAAACCCCGGAGCTATATCTTCGCCTTCGGTTCCGCCCGGAATGACGGTTGGCGGCGCCACCGGGCCGACGTCGGTGACGGTAAATGCCGGCGGTAGGGGCTGGGGTTTGAGATGGTCGAATTGCTTGAGTCGCTCGCGCAGCGTCTCCCATTGCTGCTTTTGTTCTGCCGGCAGCTTGTTTTTCAAATCGAGCTTGTCCATCTCGGGTCGTACCTGTCGAAAGGCGAGATCGGCAAGCTGCTGTTCAAACGGTGTACGGTCGGAAACAGCCTTGAGCAACATGGGCCGGATGTCACGGGGAAATTTGTCGATCGCCGGACGGGCCGCGCGCTCGAAGTGAGGTCGTTCGATCGCTTCGAGTTGCCGCCGGATATCCGCCGTGGCCGCCTCCCATTCGGATAATTTCTTCCGGTATTCGGTCAATTGGCCGGTGTCGCCCAAGGGCAAATCATCGCGGGGCAGCAACGGTGTAAAGAACGCCTGCAGGCGGTAGTAATCGCGCTGCAGAATCGGGTCGAATTTGTGGTCATGGCACCGCGCGCAGGCGACACCCATCCCCAGAAAAATATCGCCGGTTACATCGGTTACGTCGTTGAGGATATTAGTCCACTGCGAACGTACATCGCGTTGATTGTACTCGTAGATCCAGTGCCGCAAGAAAGCGGTCGCGACTAACGAATCGGGATCATCCGGCGCAATTTCGTCGCCCGCCAGTTGTTGCATGACGAACTGATCGTACGGTTTGTCGTCGTTGAAGCAACGAATCACGTAGTCGCGGTACCGCCAGGCGTGCGGTCGAAAACCATCGGCCTTGTAGCCGTCCGATTCGGCGTAGCGGACTAAATCGAGCCAATGACGCGCCCAGCGTTCGCCGTAACGTGGACTTTCCAGCAATCGATCCACGAGATTGGGGAATGCGTATTGCGGGTTGCGGATCGATTCTTTTTCGAATTGCGCGACGTCTTCGGGTGTGGGAGGTAAACCGGTTAAGTCGAAGTAAGCACGCCGGATGAGCGGGCGAGTATCCGCTTCCGGAGCGGGTCGAATTCCGGCTTCTGACAATCGCTGAAACACAAAACGGTCGATTTTATTGCGAGACCATTCGTCATCATCGGCTTCGGGAACGGGTGGTCGGCGAACGGGTTGAAATGCCCACCAAGCTCGATCGTTGTCCCGGGGTTTCACTTCGGCGGGGTTTGGCTGTGGGCGGTCTCCGCGAGGCCAAGGCGCTCCCATTCGGATCCACTCCGTCAGTGCCGCAATTTGTTCGTCGGGCAATTTCTCGTCGGGCGGCATTTCCAGGTCACCGTGATTGATGGCTTCGACCATCAG
>JAYGDO010000564.1:0-1605 GCA_046582885.1 Pirellulales bacterium
TTCGGCCTGGCTTAAGCACTATTACCCGGCCGCGTTCGCGGCGGCGATCATCAACAGCCAGCCGATGGGCTTCTATGCCCCCGCACAGCTCATTCGCGACGCGATTGAGCACGACGTTGAGGTGTTGCCAATCGATATCAACGACAGTTGCTGGGACTGTACACTGGAACGCTTGCCACTTGCGGATTGCGGATTGCTGAGTAACGGCCAATTCGCTGCGGTCGAAGACAATCCGGAATCCGGAATCCGGAATCCGCAATACTCACTCCGGCTCGGCATGCGGTTGGTTCGTGGTTTGTCGCCAGCCGCTGCCGGTGCGATTGAACAAGCGAGAGTGACAAAATTTGATTCGATTGCGGATCTGACGGAGCGGACGGGGCTTGATCGACCGGTCGTTGAGTGTTTGGCCGCCGCGGACGTGTTTGGCTCGTTGCGTTTGGATCGCCGCGGCGCGCTCTGGCAAGCGCTCGATCAAGCTCCAAAGCCGGAAGAACAGCCGCTATTCGTCGATGTGCGGCCCGCCGATTCGCCCTTGCCGGTGCTGCCCAAGCTGACCGCGCAAGAAGAAGTGTTCGCCGATTATCGCGCGGCAGGGCTTTCGCTCCGGCAACACCCGATATCGTTCTACCGTCAACAGCTCGACGTTCTAAATGTTGTGCCAACTGCTCAACTGGCCGAGTGCAAAAACAACCGGCCGGTCAGAGTTGCCGGCTTGGTGCTGATGCGTCAGCGGCCGAGCACCGCCAACGGCATCACATTTGTCACGCTGGAAGACGAGACCGGCATCTGCAACCTGATCATCCACGCGAGAACCTGGCAGCGGTTCGACCTGGTTGCGCGCCGTTCCAGTGCATTGATTGCGGAGGGCAAGCTTGAACGAAAAAACGAGGTGCTGCACGTAATCGTCCACCATTTAGAGGAAATGACCGCGCGGCTCAGTTCGTTGAACCATCGCTCGCGCGACTTTCGGTAGCAAGTGCAAACGGATCCGCACACCGGCCTGCTGGCATCACAACGGATGAATACCGGACGTTCAGGCCAACACACCTTTGACCACCTTGCCATGCACGTCGGTCAGACGGTAATGTCGGCCCTGGTGTTTGAAGGTCAGCCGCTCGTGGTCGATGCCCAGCGTGTGCAAAATGGTTGCCTGAAGATCGTGCAGATGGACGCCGTCGCTGGCGACGTTGTAGCAGAAATCGTCCGTCGCGCCGTACGAAATGCCCGGTTTGATGCCGCCGCCGGCCATCCAAATTGTAAAGCAGCGGGGATGATGGTCGCGGCCGAAGTTATTCGGTGATAGTTTGCCCTGGCAGTAATTCGTGCGGCCGAACTCACCGCTCCAGATGACCTGTGTATCTTCCAGTAGGCCGTGCTGTTTGAGGTCTTTGACCAACGCGGCGGCGGGTTGATCGGTTTCCTTGCACTGTTTGCTGATGCCGCCCGCGAGGCCGCCGTGCTGATCCCAGCCAGGATGATAAAGTTGGATGAAACGGACGCCGCGTTCCGCCAGGCGGCGGGCCAGCAGACAGTTGGCCGCAAAGGTGCCCGGTTTGCGCGAGTCCTCGCCGTAAGACTTGAAAACGTGTTCGGGTTCGCTAGAAA
>JAYGDO010000044.1:0-1842 GCA_046582885.1 Pirellulales bacterium
TTTGCCGAACAAGCCGGCGTAGCCCCGGCAGCAGCGCCCATCGTTAACAAAAGACCTCCGGAGCCGATCAAGGAGATTCCTCCAGAGATCAAGCCCGCGGGTGAAAACGTCGCCTGGATTCCGGGTTACTGGGCGTGGGACGACGAACGGACCGAATTCATCTGGGTCAGCGGTGTCTGGCGGAAACTTCCTCCAGGTCGCCGTTGGGTTCCGGGATATTGGACGGAAACGGGGGGTGGATTTCGCTGGGCCGGCGGAACATGGGCAGCGGCGGATGCCGCAGAATTGGAACTGCTGCCGCCGCCACCGGAAAGTCTGGAACAGGGCCCAAATCGGATCGCCGAATCTGCCGACGACATGTGGATTCCCGGTTGTTGGATCTATCGCAACAACGCATACGGCTGGCGACCGGGTTACTGGTCGCAGGGTTATGCAAACTGGATCTGGATTCCTGATCGTTACATGTGGACCCCGCGCGGCTGTCTATTTGTCGGCGGCTACTGGGACTATCCCGTAACTCGTCGCGGCTACCTGTTCGCTCCTTACCGTTTTCGTCGTCCCGTTTACCGCGACCGTTTATACACGCTCTCGCCCCGGGTTGCATTACATGTCGGCAATGTGTTTTCGCACTTATTCGTAAGGCCAAGTTGCCACCACTATTACTACGGAGATTTTTACGGGCACGCGCAACTCAATCGCGGATACTTGCCCTGGCATCATTATCACAAGCGTTACCACTGCCCGCTTCTGTCCCATTACTCCCGACACTATCATCACCGCGGAGTGAACTACGTAAACCATTTGCACCGGCGGCACGAGTACTATGTTCAGCACTCGCAGCATCGGCCACACAAAACTTTGGGGCACGTTTACGATCGCCATCAGCAGCACGCCGCGCATAAGGCCGCCAATACACGACTCCCTATTCAGGACATTGTGAAGCAGGCACAAAAAAAACAACGACACACGGCAGAGCACGCACGGCACTCACCACATGACAACCGGCATGAATTGGGATCGCACATCGAGGACTTTGTCCAACGCGCCAACCCAGCGCTGGCCGCAGTCCGAGTTCCGGAAAAACAGCGTCAAGCTGCGGCGGCAGCCGGTCGGAACGAGATCCGCGCGCTAATCGACCAGCGAATCAAGGCGTCGAACCAGGCAGCGGGCCGACAGGCAAAGGCCGCACGGCAGAAGATCACGCTGCCACACAACGGCGGCAGTTTGTTGACAAACCGGGAAAAACTAAGCCCCGCGCGGACCACCGCGAAAGTCGCTGAAGTGCGGCATCGAATCCGCGAAGCGCAGCAACCGGCAGCCGAGAACGGCGGTCGAGTGAGGCAAAAATTAAATACGCCGGCGCCGGTTGCCAAGCCCGCCGCAAAGACGGCTCCAAACTCTGCGGTGCGAGCCAATCGAAAACTGCCGACCACCACCCGAACCGAACTGTCCGGCCAAATTCAATCGAGAATACTTGAAGCGCAGCAGCGCGGCGCGCAATCACGTGCCAAATCCGCGACGTCACGCAAACCCAGTACGGTCGTGCCCACCCCAGGCACCCCCGCGCCCGCGCCCAGAACAGCCGTCCCCTCATCTCCCCAAACCATCCTCCCGGGGAACAACGCCATCGCGCCATCGCTCGACCGCGCGAAACAGAACCGGTCCAACACGGCAGCTGCCCAACAAAGGGCCGCAGAGCGACGGGCCCCGCAGCAACAGAACGCACAGAAACGCGCCGCACAGAAACAGGCCGCACAGCAACGCACCGCACAGCAACGCACCGCACAGCAACGCACCGCACAGCAACGCGCCGCACAGCAACGCGCCGCACAGCAACGCGCC
>JAYGDO010000072.1:0-2364 GCA_046582885.1 Pirellulales bacterium
CGGTGGCCCGATGGAGGGCTATCATCGGCAACTTGAGGTGCTGGTGAAAAGACATGAGATTATCAGCGTCAGCCCCCAGGGCATCAGTAATGCGAGGGGAACGACCGGCTGGAACGGCTTCGAGGGCCATCGCATCAGTAATACGGATGACGTGGGTTTCGTTATCAAGACCGTCGATTATCTCACCAAAGGTGCCTCGATTGACCCGACCCGTATTTATGCGACGGGGGGGTCCAGCGGGGCGATTTTCTGTTTCCGCCTCGCGATAGAGACGGACCTGTTCGCCGCGATTGCGCCGATGCGGGGCGCGATGATCAACAGGCCTCCGGTTCCCAAGAAGCGTCCCAAGCTTTCAGTCCTGCTGGTATGCGGCACGGATGATCCGCTGTTCACCGGAGAGTCACGGGTTCCCGGAGAAGTGTTCTATTCCGCACGGACGACCATGAAGTTGTGGGCGGCCAACCATGGTGCCGTGTCGCCTCCAGCCATCCGCAAGCATTCCGAAACTGTGACCCTTTCACGGTACTCCCCGACCGATGCCAACTACGAACTGCTTCTCTATGCGGTCAATGGAAGTGGCCACCGCCTGGGCCGGGGACAGATGTCGGAGGCTTTGGGTTTTATGTGGAAGTTTTTTTCCCGTCACCCCAAATCCGAGCGCGAAAAGTGAAAGATATTTCGCCTGCGTTGCCTGTCACGACAGCCGGCGGCGTCGCGTCTGCGGGAGGTCAAAATTGGCGAGGAGTTCAACTCAAAACTGACCGGCGGTCCTTGGCCATAGCGATCGAACGAAGAAACCGGCCGCGGCAAAAGCCCGTGCTAAAGACCCAGGATCTGCAATTCCGCAAGTCCCGTGTGCGACTCGGGTTGCCAAGTACTTTTGCCGACCAACCGCACGTAACGACCCTGGGCGAAGTCAATCGGAACCAGCGTACTGTAATCAGCTGTCTCGGCAGCGCCGGGTGCCTGGGGAACAATGCCTTTTGAAACTAATCGCATTCGCGCCGGCGAGTCACCCACGTAAATGTGCACGTCCTTCCAGCCGCGGTGGCTGTTGCTCGGTTCGTTGAAATTCCAAATCCGAATGCCGGTGACGAGTTGTTTTTTTCCCAAATCCAATTCGATCATACTTTGCTGGTTGATCGGATGCCGCCACATCGTATTCAGTTCGACCGAGTTCCACACGCCATCCAACACGGCCGCTGCTGGCCCGTCTTCGGCTTCCGCAACCGCGCGGGCGACTTTGACACCTTCAAGCGGCTGCGGTTCTAACTGTCGTGTGGCGCAGGCCAGAATCTTGGCGGCGACGCCGGCTTCCTCCGATCCGGAGGCGATGATCGCCTTGAGGCGGACGGGCAATGAGGCCAGCGACTGTTCTTGTTGTGGGCTCAGCTCAACATCAAGTCCGCGGCGGGAGAGCAAATCGAACTGACGGTGAACCGTTACCGCGTGCCGCGCGGCCTGCAGCGCCGAAGTAAGTTCCTCACCGTCCTGTTCGAGAAGAGGCAACAGTGCCACCAACGTGTGTCGCGGCGGATCGACGACTTGTCTGAGCCCCATGAGTGCCGCGGATCGTTGAGCACTATCATCTGCGCCGAGCGCTAATTCCAACAATGGCTTACCGGCGCCAGGGCCGGTGAACTTGCCCAACTCGCTGACCGCATCCGACCAGTTTTCTTGTTGTTCGCCGCGCGTTAACACGGCGAGAATGGCAGGAACCGCAGCGGCAGGTCGATTAAGTTGTCGCAACAGAGACAGCGAATTACGGACCAATACGGGCTTGTCGACCCGCTCTGTTGCTTCGACCAGCAGAGACAGGGCCGTGTCAACATCGCGAGATAATTGCACTTGGGCTGTGGCTATTTCACGCCGCTCGGTCGACTCAAGCAACTGCATCCACGACAACAAGTCCCGCTGAGCTCGGCGGCGACGTTCAATTTCGTCGGCCAGCACTCCGGCCCGCTGCCGCTGGTTGTCGGAAGGACCGCGAGAGAGCACATCATTAATGGATTGCGTGGCCTCGACGAACTTCCCGCGATTCATCAACTGTTCCGCGTCAGCCAGCTTTTTCTCGCGGACTCGGTTATCTTCTGCCTCTTGTAAATTGGACAGAGACGCTTCCAAGCTGGCCAATTGTTCTTGTTGTGGCGGGTTCAGCTTCTGCGGTTCCGGGTAGAGTTGTTTTGCCTGATTGATGGTCTCCAGTGCTTCTTCTGGCTGATTGGATTCAATTTGGGCACGAGCTGTTGCTATCAATTTACCCCAATCCACAGCGGGATCAGGTTCATCTTTGACCACAGGTCGCGACGGATTGGCCGGGGATTTTGCTTCGACACCTGGCGGTTCGTTTGCTGCCGCTGGATC
>JAYGDO010000079.1:0-6027 GCA_046582885.1 Pirellulales bacterium
CGCCACCGACACACCGGAACAGACCGCGATCGATCACGCGCTCGGCGACGGCGAAGATTTCGAACTCATCCTGGCGGTACCGCCGAAAGAAGCCGAGCGACTGCTCGCAGAGCAACCGCTTGAGATTCCGCTGCACGACATTGGCACATTTACCGAACGGCGAGGATTGTGGCAATCTGACGGCGATCGCCTGCTCCCGCTTAAACCGACCGGCTACGAACACGGTTCGCAACGATGATGGCCCAGTGCATCTTTCTCGCCAAAGACGAGGACGCAACCAGACGACTCGGCGCGGTTTTGGCGGACGCACTGCCCAACGGCGCTGTCGTCTCGCTAATCGGAACGCTCGGCGCCGGCAAGACGCGACTCGTCCAGGCAATCGCCGAAGCCAGCGGAGTGAATATTCGAGATGTCGTCAGCCCCACGTTTGTCGTCGTTAACGAGTATCAGGGGCAGCGGCCGATTTATCATTTCGACGCCTACCGATTGAAGGACGACGACGAATTTCTGGAACTGGGCCCGGAAGAATACTTCGAAGGGCAGGGGCTAACTTTCGTCGAATGGGCCGATCGCGTCGAACGATGCATGCCGCGAGAGTTGCTGAAAATTACGATTTCGGTGACCGGCGACACGGCACGCCGTTTCACCATCTCTGCGAACGGCGCCGCCTACATTGCAGCTGTCGACCGCATTCATTCATCACTGACTTAACGTTGCCACATTCATGATTCCCCGCCGGTGCCCCTCGGTCTCTCGACCGCTGCCTCCACGCCCCCGCCGCCGTTTGGAAAATCCGAATGCCGTCAGGCGGCAGCGCTGGTCTTCCGGTTCAATAACTCTAGGATCCGCCCGGCCACAGTTGACGTTGCAAAGGGATGTGAAAGACTCGACATGGCCGTCGCCATCCCGGTGCGACATTCATCCTTAGACACGAGCGATTTGACCGACGATGCCACTGAAGCGACAAGTTCCGCGGGGCTGCCCACAGAATTAATACAAACTGCCGCGCCGGCCTCCGCAACATGAGTTGCATTTTTTCGCTGATGTTCCCCTGCAGAATTCGGCAGAGGAACGAGAACTCCCGGCACGCCCACGGCGGCGAGTTCGGCCAACGTCGTGCCGCCCGATCGCCCGATCGCCAGATCGGACTTTTTTAGCACGGCTGCCGGATTCACGATGAAAGGCACCACACACGCGGGCAAGCTTGCCCGTTCGTACAACCGCGTGGTGGTAGCCCAGTCGTCCCGGCCTGATTGGTGGACGATTTCCCATCCAACCAGAGCATCACGACAGGTTGCCAATGCAGCAGGCACCGCGTCGTTGAGTTGTCTCGCTCCTTGACTGCCGCCGAGAACCACAAGGCGTCGCTTCGGGCGGGAAGCAGACTTACTCGCGAGGGTGAACTCTGCCCGGACTGGATTACCGGTCAACTCCGCATTCGCGGCCCTGCAGAATTGGCCTTCCGCAGTTTCCCAGGAAAGGCACACCAAGCTGGCCGACGAGGCCAACCATCGGGTGGCCCGACCCGGAACAACGTTTTGCTCGAGCAACACCAACGGTTTTCTGGCCCGTGCGGACGCCCAGGCCATAGGGACGGAACTGTACCCGCCAAGGCCGACGACCAGGGAGACCTGCTCTCGTCCGATGAATTCCGACGCGCGCCGCAATCCTTGAAAATTCGTCGTCAGAAATGGCCACAAACGCCCAGGCGATCGCGGCGCCGGCGCAGATGGCAACGAAAAGTACGCGAACCCTGACCGCGCAACTTCCCCGCGATCGAACGGACGACCGGATCCGGAAAATGTGATGCGGCCATTGGGAATGATTCGACGCAGGTGTTTAGCCACGGCGATTCCGGGAAAAAGATGCCCTCCGGTAAGGCCGCCAGAAAATACGACATGGAACCTATCGGCCATCTGCTGCGTCATCGGCCTGCCGCCTCGCTCGCGACCGTTGCCGGCAGTGAGCCATCAACGCGACGGTTGTCGTTTACCTTCAAACAGGCCAGTCCAAAAATCGCACATAGTGCCGAGACAATCCAGAACCGCACCACAATCTTGCTCTCCGACCAGCCCGAAAGTTGAAAATGGTGGTGCAGCGGCGCGCACCTGAAAATCCGCCGCTGCCGCCATTTAAAATACACGACCTGCAAAATAACGCTCAGCGTTTCCACAACAAACACACCGCCAATCACCAGCAGTAGAAACTCTTGCCGTGAGACTATCGCCAGCAACCCCAGCAGGCCGCCAAGCGGCAGCGATCCGGTATCCCCCATAAACACCTGGGCGGGATGGCAATTGAACCACAGAAATCCTAGCACCGCTCCGAGCGCGGCGCCGGCAATGACCGCCATTTCACCAGACGCGGAAATCCATTCCATGCCCAAATAATCCGCCAGTCCCGCATGGCCGGCAACGTAGGCAACCGTTCCCATGCCCGTTACCGCAAACAGGAAACAGCCACCGGCAAGACCATCTAGTCCGTCGGTAAGATTAACGGCGTTCGAAGCGCCGACGATGACCAGGGCGGCAAACGGAATGAACCACAACCCGAGGTCGACGCTGTAACCGGACATCGGAATGACAACTGCCAATTCGCACCCTTGCTCGTAGTGCGCACGATAGACGAGTGCCGCAACCAGCAGCGCACCGCACATCTGCAACGCGAACTTTATCCTCACGCTCAGACCGCAACCCCGCCGCATCTTTCGCCGGTCATCCCACACACCTAGCAGCGCGTACATAAATAGCAGCAGAATTCCCGCTTGCACATGAGGATTCCGCAGGTCACAAAACAGGACGGCCGATCCCAGCACGGCGAGCATGATGAACAAGCCTCCCATTGTCGGCGTCGCATGCTTGTGGCGATGCATTTCCTCAACTTGCTTTGATGCGGATAAATTCGGTTCTCGATAACGCGCCTGGAGCCACCGGATCAGCCCAGGCCCGAGCAGCAAGGCGATCAAGAAGCTGCCAACCGCCGCCAGCGACGCGCGAAAAGTAATTTTTGTCAGCGCCGCGTCAACGACTGCCAGACCATCACGATACGCAGCGAAATGCGAAATCCAGACGAGCATGTCAGCGAGATACTTCCCGTAAAATGGACGTAGCCACCAGCCGATTTCCAGCCCGTGGCTACGTTCGTTGTTCCCTGAGCAACCGGGGCGGCGTCTCCGCCACCCCGGCGCTCAGTCATGAGTTCCATCGTGAAGCAACCGCTGGAACGGTTGACCCAGTAACCGCAATTCCCAGCAGTAATCGTGCTCCAACCCAGGAGGGAGGGAAGCGTTCAGGCCCCGCAACCCAAACGCTTACGATGGAACTCTCGCTATATATTTGAATCGAATCCAACATCCTGCTGCCATCGGTCACCTACGCGACAAGCGACTGCACGCCGCCCGCCGCCCGCCAGCACGGCGACGATATCTTCCATCTGTACCGTTCGCGAACCCTTGACCAACAGGACATCTCCCGGTTTGACAAGTGTTTTAACAAATTCGATCGAATCCTCAGGTCTGGCAAAACCGGCCGCATGAGCCGCTGGCATGCCGCAACTGCGGGCGCCTCGAACAACGGCATCCGCATGCTGTCCGCAAGCAAGCAATCGATCCGCACCACACCCGGTGACCACGTTCCGTCCCAGTGCGTAATGCAACTGGCCTGCGGCCTCGCCTAACTCGCTCATCTCTCCGAGCAACGCGATGCGACGGCCTGAACTACCAAATTCTCTCAACAGTGCCAAGGCCGTTTTTGTGGCAAGCGGGCTTGCGTTGTAACTGTCGTTAATCACGGTAAAGTCATTAAGGTGGAGAACCTCGCACCGCATGCCAATGGGTTGAAATTCGGCCAACGCACCAGCGACTGCTGGCAAATCCCGCCCGAACAGCACCGCCACCGCAATCGCCGCCAGCGCCGCATCCAGAAAATGCCTTCCCCAGACGGGAAGGCGAAATGGCTGACCACAAGCGCGGAATCGCAAACAACCGTCAAAATATTGCACCTGGGTCGCCGCAACATCGCAATCGGCCACGCGGCCGAACCAAGAAACGTCCAAATCCAGTCTGGCGACGATCTCCCGTATGCGAGGATCGCCACCGGGCAAAACCGCACAGCCACCTGACGGGATCGCGGCGAGCAATTCTGTTTTCGCGGCGATAATTTTTTCGAGACTCCCGAACCCTCCCAAATGGGCATCGCCAATACTCGTAATCACACCGATTTGCGGTTGGCAAAGCTGAGACAATGCACCGATCTGGCCGACTGCGTTGGCGGCAATTTCCAGCACCGCGTAATCGTCACGTGGAGCGGCTTTCAACAGGCTGAGAGGAACACCGATGTGGTTGTTGTAATTCTTCTCGCTGCAGGTCCCCGTCAATGCCCCCCGCAGCGCACAGTGAATCATCTCGCGAGTGGTCGTTTTGCCGACACTGCCCGCCACCCCGACCACACTGCTAGTGAATTGCTCGCGGTGCCAACTCGCGAAATCCCAAAGCCCGAGTCGAGAATCGGGCACTTCCAGAACAAAGCCGCCGGGCCAGGGTTCGACCGACCGATCGGTGACGACGCCAACCGCACCCCGCATAAAAGCTTCCTGGGCAAATTCCGCCCCGTGGTGCGCATCCCCCGGCAACGCCCAAAACGCGTCGCCGGCGCCCACCTGGCGGCTATCGATAACAATGCGTTCTACGAGAGTTTGTTCGCCGTCGCGAGGCGGCATACTCGCCCAGCGAGGCACACCACCCACCGCCTGCTGCATCTCTTCAACGCACCAGCTCATCAGGCGGCTCTCCCCGGCACAAAGGGAGCGACCGGATGGAACATCTCGTACAGGCGGCTCTTTGCGACCTCAACGTCGTCAAACCAGATACGGCGGTTGCCGACAATCTGGCAAGTCTCATGACCTTTTCCAGCGATCAATACGCAGTCACCCTCCCCCGCGGTGGACAGCGCCGCGTCAATAGCGGCGGCGCGATCCGGTTGGACGCAAACTTCGATTGTCTCGTCCATACCTTCGAGAATATCTGCGATGATCCGCCCGGAATCCTCGCCGCGTGGGTTGTCATCTGTGACGACCGCCATATCGGCAAAGGTGGTTACTTGCCGCCCCATCAATGGCCGCTTATTGCGATCGCGCTGGCCGCCGGCGCCAAACACGCAAATCAGCCGGCCAGCGGTCACCTCGCGCAATGCCATCAGCGAGGCCCGCAGCCCGTCCGCCGTGTGCGCATAATCGACAAAGACACGAAACGGCTGACCGCATTCGATCCGCTGCATACGACCGGGAATGCAGTCGACCGCCTCCAATCCGCGGACAATCGTCGGCAGGTCAATTTCATACGACAGGCCAACGGCCGTTGCACTCAGACAGTTGTAAATATGATGATCGCCAACGATCCGCGTACGTACAGGAATCGCGTCGCTGCCGCACTGCAACAAAAACGTTTGCTCGCTCGGAATGCGATCGAGGAGACGGGCGGTTACCTCGGCAGGCTGACGCATGCCGATTGACAAGGCCGGCACTTCAATCTCCTCCAAGAACTGGCGGCAGACGGGGTCATCGACATTCACCACCGCAACACCGCTTGACCGAACCTGGCGGAACAACCTCGCTTTGGCGTTGCGGTAGTTTGCCAACGAACCGTGAAAGTCTAGGTGGTCGCGGCGGACATTGGTGACACAAGCCGTATCGAACTGGATGCCGGCGGTTCGTGACTGAGCCAATGCGTGACTGGAAACCTCGACGACACCGTGCGTACAACCATTGGCCAACATTCTCGCCAAATAGTCGGCCAACACGTGCCCGCCCGGCGTCGTGAGTACCGCCGTACCGGTTTGCCCGCCGTCAAAGTACCCCAGCGTTCCCATCACACCACTGCGGATCCCCGCGACATTGAACACGGACTGGATCAACAAGCTTGTGGAAGTTTTCGAAGCACACAGCGAGGAGTCAGGAGTGAGACTGTCAAAAATTGAAAAGAAACCATTGGTGGAGACTGGGAGGGTCTGGAGCCCGAGCCAGGATTCGATA
>JAYGDO010000205.1:0-11374 GCA_046582885.1 Pirellulales bacterium
ACCGGTTGGAAAGGACTAGTCGGCAACCCAAAGACCCGCGCGGCGATGTCGCCCGAACAACTGGCCAAAGCGCAGGCCGCCGCCGACGAAAGCATAAGACAGCATTGGAAGATTGAAGATGGCGTATTCGTTTTCGACGGCAAGGGAAAAAGCCTTTGTACGGCGAAGGATTATGCGAACTTCGAAATGTACGTCGACTGGAAAATTAAACCTCGTGGCGACAGCGGTATTTACCTGCGGGGCAGTCCGCAAGTGCAGATTTGGGATCCGCAGCAGCACGGCGTGGGTTCCGGCGGGTTGTACAACAACCAGAAAAACCCGTCCAAGCCGTCGGAAACGGCCGACAATCCCATTGGCGAGTGGAACACGTTTTACATTAAAATGGTAGGCGAACGTGTCACGATTAAGCTGAACGGCAAACTGGTTGTTGACAACGTTGTGCTCGAAAATTACTGGGAGCGTGGCAAGCCGATTTACCCAACCGGCCAGATCGAACTGCAAAATCACGGGAATACATTGTGGTTCCGCAACATGTACATTCGCGAGCTACCTTGAGCTGCCGATTAGTTCCGAGTATCCGTGTTGTTCAATTTTTGTCGCTGGTGACCGTGGTTTGTTGGCCCGCCCAGCTGGCGGAGCTTCGTGCCGACGAAGCTGCGGACGCGTTCGTTGATGGCGTGGCGGATATCTTTGCGAGGCGGTGTTTAAAATGCCACAACAGTATCGACCACAAAGGCGATTTCTCGCTGCAAACGGCGGAAGAGCTGTTTGACAGCGGTTTGGTCGAGCCGGGTGACGCGGCGGGCAGCGAACTGATCGAAGCGATCACGCCGCAGGGCAAGAAGCGGGCCGAAATGCCGAAAGGCGCGAAGCCGCTGGAGGTAGACGAAATCGCTGTCATTCGCGACTGGATTAACGCTGGGGCCAAGTGGCCCGACGGCTTTAGCGTCGAAGAACCCGTCGTGCGGGATTTCAACTGGTGGTCGTTCAAGCCAATGCGTCGAGTCGATGTACCAAACTTCGAGTCATCTCCGGAAGACGCCGCTTGGATTCGCACGCCGATCGATGCGTTCATTCTGGAAAAATTGAAAAGCAAGGGCCTGACGCCGAGCAGGGAGGCCGATCGCCGGACGCTGATCCGGCGGGTGACGTACGATTTGATCGGTCTGCCGCCGACGCCGGTAGAAGTGAAGGCATTTGTCGCCGACTCCGACTCGATGGCCTACGAGCGGTTGGTCGAACGGCTACTGGCATCCAAACACTACGGCGAGCGCTGGGCGCGGCACTGGTTGGACGTGGTCAAGTACGCCGATACGTGCGGATACGATAAAGACAAACTTCGCCCCAATGCGTGGCCTTATCGCGACTATGTCATCCGGTCGTTTAATGATGACAAGCCGTATGCGCAGTTCGTTCAAGAACAAATTGCCGGCGATGCGCTGTTTCCCGGCCACCCGGACGGCACCCTTGGGCTGGGATTTGTCGCGGCCGGCCCGTGGGATTTTATCGGTCACGTCGAAGTGTCCGAGTCAAAAATTGACGGTCGCGTTGCGCGGCACCTCGACCGAGACGAGATGGTCACCAACACGCTGAATACCTTTTGCAGCCTGACCGTGCAGTGTGCGCGGTGTCACAATCACAAGTTCGACCCGTTTACCCAACGGCACTACTACGGGTTGCAAGCTGTTTTTGCCGCGGTCGATCGCGCGGAACGACCTTATGCGAATGCGAAAACGGAAAAACGGCGGGGGGAACTCGATGGGCGGCTTGCCGATTTGCGTAAACAGATCGGCGACCTGCAGGCCGAGATCAAAACCGCTGGGGGCGATGAACTCAGCTCGCTGGAAAAACAGGTCAACGCGCTCAAATCAAAGACGCAGCCGCAGGGCAAACGACCGGAATTCGGTTACCACAGCAAGATTGAAAAGTCGCCCGACAGGGCGAAGTGGGTGCAGATCGATCTCGGTCGCGAAGTTGAACTGCGACGCGTGTTGCTGCATCCTTGCCATGACGAATTCGGCGGCATCGGTAGCGGTTTCGGGTTTCCCGTGCGGTTCAAGGTCGAAGCGTCCGGCGATCCCGAATTCAAAGACCGGATTATGTTGGCCGACGAAACGGCTGCGGACCTGCCGAATCCGGCACTCGCGGTTTACACCGTCGAAAAACAGGCGCAAGCGCGTTACCTCCGCGTGACGGCGACTAGGCTCGCGGAGCGGAAAAACGACTTCATTTTCGCGCTGGCAGAAGTTGAGGTGTTCGGCGCCGCTGACAAAAACCTCGCCCTGAAATCGAAAGTTACGTCGCCCGATTCGATCGAGGGCCCTCCGCGATGGCGGCGAACGAATCTGGTAGACGGTATCTGGCCACAAGCAGCCGATGCAAACGCAGCACTCGCGCTAGAGCAGGCCAGTCAGAAACTAAAGGACTTACGTGATCGCATCCTCACACCGCAGCGCCGCGAACGACGCCAGAACCTTGACGCGCAAATCAAATCAACAACTGCCGAAATTGGTAAACTGCAGTCCGGCCGGATGGTCTACGCCGCGGCCACAACGTTTAAACCGCAGAGCAACTTCAAGCCGACATCTGGCAAGCCGCGGATGATCAAAGTGTTGCATCGGGGCAATATTTTGGAGCCCCGCGACGAAGTCCGTCCGGGAAGGGTTCCGCTTGCGGATGGGGACTCCTTCGAATTCGATTTGCCCAAGGACCACGGCGAGTCCGACCGTCGCGCGTCGTTGGCCCGATGGATCACCAACAAGGACCATCCGCTGACGTGGCGGTCGATCGTTAATCGCATCTGGCTGTATCACTTTAGTCAGGCCATTGTTGATTCGCCAAACGACTTCGGACGTATGGGACAATTGCCGACGCATCCGGCGTTGCTCGATTGGTTGGCGGTCGAGTTCCGCGACGGCGGCCAGTCACTCAAAAAAATGCACCGCCTGATTGTGACCAGCGCCGTGTATCGGCAGGCATCCGCGTACGCCGCAGCCAATGCAAAGATTGATAGCGGCAACCAATTTCTTTGGCGAATGAATCGGCGGCGGCTTGAAGCGGAGGAGATTCGCGATTCGATCCTGGTTGCCAGCGGCCGGCTCGACCGCACGATGGGCGGCCCGGGTTATTATCTGTTTGCGTTGGAAAAGACCGCGCACTCACCGCACTACGAGTACCACAAATTCGATCCGGAAGACAAACGCTCTCACCGGCGCAGCGTTTATCGCTTCATCGTCCGCTCGCAGCCGGACCCTTTTATGACCACGCTCGACTGCGCCGATTCGTCGCAAAGTACGCCGAAACGTGACGAAACGCTGACGTCGCTGCAGGCGCTATCGCTACTGAACAACCATTTTAATATCGCCATGGCGAGGCATTTTGCTGTGCGGCTTGAGAAAGAGCGAGAGGGTTTGCCACAGCAGGTCGAGCGGGCCGTGTGGCTGACCGTTGGCCGCGCAGCAACGGCCGATGAACAAATGCAATTCGAAGCGTACGCATCGAAGCACGGATTGCCAAATTTATGTCGCCTGTTGTTTAACTTAAGTGAATTTGTGTTTCTTGATTAATGGTGTGACGCCCGTCTGCACGGATGGTTGGTATCGTAACGCCGCCCGTAAGAGAAGGACGTCGCGGTGGCGTGCCTCGCATACGCTTTCGTGTTAAAGGAAGGCCAGATCATGTTTTCGACCAGGCGTGAGTTTCTGACGCAAAACGCGTGGGGCTTTGGTGGCTTGGCGCTGGCGACGATGCTAATGGAAGAGCAGGCCGAGTCGGCAGTGGCGAATCCAGGCGAGGGCGGCGTGCTAGAGGTGTTGCATCATCCCGCGAAGGCAAAGCGCGTCGTGCAGCTTTTTATGGGTGGCGCGGCGAGTCATCTTGATATGTTTGACCACAAACCGGCACTGGAAAAACACCACGGGAAGAAATCCGATTTCGGCGAGCACGTTGAGGCATTCCAGAACGGGCTGGGTCCATGGATGAAATCGCCATTCAAATTTCAACCCTATGGAGCCTGCGGCAAGATGCTTAGCGACATCGTCGCGCCGCTGGGGACGTGCGTGGACGATATCGCTTTTGTCCACAATATCGTCGGCAAAACCGGCGTCCATAGCCAGGCGACGTATTTGCAGGCGACCGGTTTTCAGCGGCCCGGATTTCCGGGAATGGGTGCCTGGATCAGTTATGGTCTCGGCTCGCTGAACCGCAACTTGCCGACGTTCGTCGTGCTGCCCGACCATCGGGGTTACGCCAGCAACGGTCCAAAGAATTGGGGCGCCGCATTTCTTCCGGCCAGCGCCCAGGGGACGACGATTTTTCCCCAACGGAAAAATCCCATCGAAGATTTGCTGCCGAGGGCCGATTATGTAAACCGTGATAGCGACGGCGACGGGCTGGCACTGCTAAATCGCTTGAATCGCAGTTATCAACAACAGCGGCCCGGCGATTCGCGACTCGAAGCCCGCATCCGTTCTTACGAATTGGCCGCCAAGATGCAACTGAGCGCACCGGAGGCCCTGGATATCTCCAAAGAGCCGCAGCACATTCTGAAGATGTACGGCCTCGACCGCGCGGGCGCAAAGTACCCGGAGCAAATCAATCCGGAAGAAGAAATCGAGTATTTCGGCCGCAAATGCCTGATCGCACGCCGCTTGCTGGAACGCGATGTGCGATTCATTCAAATTTGGTCGGGCAACGACAATAGTTTTCCTCGCCGCAATTGGGACAGTCACGAAGATATCGAGCGCGACCACAAGCCGCTCGCGATGGGCATGGCCGTCGGCACCGCCGCCCTGATTAAGGACCTCAAGCAGCGCGGATTGCTTGAGGATACGATCATACTCTGGACCACTGAGTTTGGCCGCATGCCGTCAACACAGGGCAGCAAAGGCCGCGACCACAACCCTTATGTCTTTACAAATTGGTTGTGCGGTGGCGGTATCAAGGGCGGAGTCACCCACGGTCCTTCGGATCAGTGGGGCTACAAGCCGCTGGATCGGGAAAATCCGACGCAGGTTTACGACGTCCACGCCACGATTTTGCACTTATTGGGCGTCGATCACAAAAAACTGACGGTTCGCCACAACGGCATCGACCGTCGGCTAACCGATGTGCACGGGCATACCATCAAGGAAGTGCTGGCGTCCACCTAGTTAGTCACACGTTCTACCCCGGGTTGGTGGTGATCGCGTAGAGATGCTAACAGGCGGGGCCGGCCCGCAGTCCACACTCGACGCTCAGTTCTTTGCCGCATTCAAATTGCCCGGCTTTCGCATGACCCGGCCGCAGCAAATTGCCGCCGCGGGGGGAACGTTATTTGTGTGCTTCACCTACAAGGTGTGCGAGCTCAGGCAAAATCAATTTGGTGGCGGCAAGTTCAACGGCGGCGGTTGAGCCTGGCATGGTCAGCACTACGGTATCGCCGATCAACCCGCCGATTGCGCGGCTGAGCATTGCGGCCGCGCCGATCTCTTTGTAACTGAGATAGCGAAACAGTTCGCCGTAACCCGGCAGTGGTTTGGAAATCAGCGCTGAGATGGTCTCGAACGTTTGATCGCGGCCGCTAATGCCTGTGCCGCCGGTCATCAAGATCGCATCGACGCCGTTGCCCGCCGCAAGTTCCGTTACCAGCTCCGTCATCGGTTTCGGCTCGTCCGGGATTATTTGTCGTTCGACAACTCGAAATCCAGCTTCCGCGACGTGCGATGCCAGTAGTGCCCCGCCGCGATCGGTATCCATCGTCCGCGTATCGCTGACCGTGATTACCGCGCAGCAAATGATATCTGGCGAGTCAGCTCGGTGTTGTTGGACCGTTTGGTTCGTCATTTTTTGGACCTATTCTCGCCGGAAGCGTCCGAAATTTTCGTCATGCATCATCGCATTCATTTTTCGGGAGAGCTTTCCAATGCCATCGGTCGATGGGCCCGGAAGCCCACCGTATAAAAGACTTACGTTGCGGACTTACGACCCACGCAACTAACAAGTTACAGGGAACCCGCAGTAGTTGGGGCGATAAAAGTTGTTGTTTTGCTAGAATAGACATATATTAAGGAAGGCTGCGGCAAAATACGATAAGTCCCATTGAAGACATATCTAATGAGTCGGAAAAGATTCTCAATTCTCGGAATTCTTCTGGTTGTGGCCGCCGGCGTCGCAGGGGTCGTGCACGGTGACGTGTTTGTGCTCACCACGGGTGGCGAGATTCACGGCGAATTGCTCAATCCGAATGAAGCGCCGCGGCAGCGTTATGTGATTCGACCCTATGCCGGTGGAAAAGTAACCGTGTCCGCGGCGGCGGTTATCGAGGTCGTCAAGCAGCAGCCCATCGAAGTTGCCTACGACCAGATGAAGTTGGAGTTCGGCGACACCATCGAAGGGCAGTGGAAGCTGGCCGAGTGGTGCCGGGACAACGGCTTAATGGCCCAGCGCGACGCTCATTTGCAGCGCGTCGTCGAACTGGACCCGGATCATGGCGAAGCCCGGCGGCTACTGGGCTTTGATCGGGTCGGCGATCGCTGGATGACGCGAGACGAAGTGATGAAATCGCGAGGTTATGTCAAACATAACGGGCGTTGGGTCGTGCGGCAGCAAGCCGATATTTTTGCAAAGCGCGACAAGGAACGGGCGATCAAAAAGAAGTACTACGATGAAATTCGGCGGTGGCGAGGGTGGCTTGATCGTGAAGAAAAGAGCGTTGCCGCCGAGGCTTATATTTCCGACATTCGCAGCCCCTACGCGATCGACGCGGTGCTCAAGAACTTTGAAGGCGTGAGAAAATATAAGCACAAAGTGATCTTCGCCCAGGCGCTGTCCAATATCCAGCACAGCCGTTCGATCCAGCAGCTGGTCGAGTGGTCCGTTCGGTTCGACGAATTGTCCGACAAAGAGGAAAATGAGGACTTCCGCTACTTGTGCTTCGATTTGTTGGAACAGAAAAAACCGCCGATGGCCGTGTCGATGTACATCAACGCGTTGAAGAGTGACAAGAACCGCGAGGTGAATCGCGGCGCGATCGGATTAGCCAGAATGGCCGACAAGTCGGCCGTGCAGCCGCTGATCGACGCGCTCGTTACCGAGCACAAGTTTAAAACGGGCCAAGGAAATCCCGGTCAGACGACGACGACGTTTGGCGGCCCCGTGGGCGGTCGTGGCGGCACATCGTTCGGCACCGGCGGCGGACCGAAAGTCGTGCGGCGGCTGATTCGCAACCAGGAAGTGCTCGTGGCGCTCAAGGAGTTGACGGGAAAAGATTTTCATTTTGATCAAACCGCTTGGCGTGCTTGGTACAAGACACAAAAGCCCGAAGCGCCCAAGATCAATACCCGGCGGGATTGATGTCAAAACCCACGGTCGCCATTCTTGGCGCCTCGTCGAATCCGAATAAATTTGGATACAAGTCGCTCCGCGCGCACTTAAAGCGGGGCTATATCGTTTACCCGGTGAATCCAAAGGGGGGCGAGATCGACGGTCTGCAGGTCTACGAGCGGCTGGCCGATATTCCGGTCGAGCGCCTCGATCGGATTAGCATTTATCTTCCGCCGGCCGTGCTGTTGAAACTGTTGCCCGAAGTCGCGGCCAAAGGCTGCGAGGAAATCTTCCTGAATCCCGGTACGGAAAGTGACGAAGTGATCGCCGGAGCGCGGGCATTGGGTTTGGAGCCGATCCAAGCGTGCAGCATTGTCGAGCTTGGTCTAACGCCCGATCGTGTCGAGTGAGCAGTCGCGAATTTGGCGGTTAGCCGAGTCCTCGGTTGAGGGGGGCCGATAGGTTGTTTTACGGGAGCTCTGCGATTAGTTATCATTTCAGCACGAGGCGTTCCGTCAATTAGCATGCCAACCGGAGACCAAACCATGGCCGAACCTATTTCTCGTTGCCCCGATTGTGACGATGGCGGGCCCTTTTTCAGCCGTCGAGATTTTTTGAAGAAGACCAGCACGGGAGCAGCCGCTGCGGTTGCAATCGGTTCGTTACCGCCGACGGCATTGGCGGCGCCCAGCAAAAAACCGGCGGAAACTTATGTGAAACTGCTGCACGATTCACTGTCCGAAAAACAGCGCAGCGCGGTCTGCTTCGAGTGGGACTACCAACAACCGGGCCGAGGGCTGCTGCGTACGCGGATTTCGAATAACTGGCGGATCACCAAGCCCGCGATTAAGAGCAATTTTTTCAACGCCGAGCAACAGCAGTTAATCCGCAGCGTCTTCGAAGGGATGGTCAATCCGGACTGGGTCGAGCGATTCGACAAGCAGTTTCAGGACGACATGGGCGGATTTGGGAAGCAGCAGAGTATTGCCATCTTTGGCGAGCCCGGCAGCGACAAGTTCGAGTTCGTGCTCAGTGGCCGCCACGGCACGATGCGGTGCGACGGCAATACGACGGATCACATCTGCTTCGGCGCGCCGATTGTTTACGGGCACGCGGCCAGCGGTTATTACGAAAAGGCCAATCACCCCGGCAACGTGTTCTGGCATCAGGCAATCGCGGCCAACAACGTGTTCCAGATGCTCGACGGCAAACAGCGGCGGCAGGCGCTGCTGCCCAAAGCGGCGGACGAAGCGCTGATTGCTTTCCAGGGTGCCGACGGCAAGTTTCCGGGCGTTCCGATTGGGGAGTTGTCCGGCGATCAACGGGAGCACTGCCAGGACGTATTAAAGAAGTTAATCGAGCCTTATCGTCAGTCGGATCGCGACGAAGTGGTTGCCGCACTCAAAGCGCAGGGCGGGCTCGACAAATGCTCGCTGGCTTTTTATCGCTTCGACGATATGGGCGAGGACGGCGTCTGGGACAATTGGCGGATTGAAGGCCCGTCGTTCGTTTGGCACTATCGCGGCGCGCCGCATGTGCACGTGTGGGTCAACATCGCCGACGATCCGACCGTGACGCTGAACTCAAGGAACAACTCCGGGCCGTTGCGGAAATAGGCTCGAACGCGATTCGTTGCGGAATGCTCACTTGCCAAAGTGTCCGTGAGGAAATCCGGCCCGCAGATTCAACATGTTGACCGTGTCGGGTCGTAGCCTGGTCAATGGCGACGCCGGCGTCTTCGGACTAATCAACCCCTGGCAGAAGAAGAGAGCGGAAAGAAAAACGGAGGGGGGCAAAAAATAATGAGCGGAGTCGAGGTACCGGATCAAATGCCGCGCGAGAAATGCGGCAAACTGACCGCCTACGACGGAACCATCGGGGCCAACGCCCCCTGCGAGCATTGCGGAACTCCCCGGCCCCACACCATGACCGGGTCGACCGGAAAACCGCTGCTTCCCTTCTTGATTTTCTTCGCCGGCGCATTTGTCTTCACCCTAGTCAACCCCTGGCACCTGGACGAAGATCAGCTCTTCTTTGTTTGCTTCGGTATATTTTGCCTGATGTTCCTTTTCCTTGGCGTGCTCCCCGTTGTGATAGCCGTGTGGGAGGTCAAGAAGAAGTCGAAAGAAAAGGAGGAACGGTAGTGATCAAGGCAACCCACCCCGGTGAGAAAAAACCAAGTTCGAGGGGGGGTCTCACGGTTTCGGATCGACCTTCCAGTCTTTATTCACCTTCCTGCCGTAGTAGGGGTAGTAGTCCCAGGGAGCATCCTTGCCGAGGGCTCGGGGATCCCCGGTTTTCGCCAGGTGTTTCTGCAGCCGGGCGCTGAGTTTTTTGCGGGCCTCGGCGTACTCGGGCTGAAGTGCAACGTTTACCAGCTGGTTGGGATCCTTGCGTATATCGTAGAGCTCATCGGCCGGGCGCTTGGCGAAGGCCAGGTCGTAAAGGCGCTTGAAGCCGGGCTTGTCCTGGTTGTCCATGAGCAGCTTCTTGGTGGGGGAGGAGTCCACCTCCCCGAAGGGGATGTCGCGGGCGCAGAACCGGCGGTCGGGATTGCCCGCCGGCCAGCGGCCGGGCTCGTAATTTCTTATGTAGAGATATTTGTGTGTGCGGATGGCGCGGCAGGGATAACCTTTACCTCCCTTGCGACAGCCATCGTGTCGTTCCATGGCGATGAACGCGGCGGAGAAATCCGTGAAAAGCCTTGTCTCGGTACGTCCCAGGTTGCTGAAGGCGGCAGCCAGGCTGTTGATTACATGGAAATTTTCCGGGTCTTGCTTCATCTCTTCAGGAACCTCCAGGCCGGCAGCCTCCAGGAAGGTGGGCGCCAGGGTGCTGAGGTTGATGATGCGGCCGTACCCCCGTCCCGGATTCCTGATTCCCCCGGGCCAGCGAATGGCCAGCGGCACACGCGTTCCCGCATCGTAGAGACTGGCCTTGGCGCGGGGAAAGGGCATGCCGTGGTCGCTGGTGACCACCACGATGGTGTTGTCAAGCTGGCCTCTCTTTTCCAGGGCGGCGATCGCGCGGCCTACCATCGTGTCGAAGTGTTCGATCTCCACGAAGTAATCAAGCAGATCGTTTCTGACGATGGGGTGGTCGGGGAAGATCGGGGGCACGGTGACCCTGGCCGGGTCCTTCCCTGTTCGTTTTCCCGCGCCTTTGTCGAAACCGCGATGGGGCTCGTGGGTTCCCAGCCAGAAGCAGAAGGGCTGGTCTTTGTCGACCTGGGCGAGGAAATCCTCAAAGTTTGCCGCATAGTCCTTGTTGGCCATGCTCCTGAAGGGGGGCTTCAGTCTTCGGCGGCTGAATTCCGTTCCCGCCGGGTTGGTCTTGCGGCCGCCGGGTTCGAGCCGCCCGGGGCTCCAGCCCTTGCCGGTAAAGCCGATGGCGTAGCCCGCGTCCTTGAGTAGCTCCGTGTAGGTTTTGAATTTGGCAGGCAGGGTGCTGTGGATATTGCCCGCCTGCTCCAGGCGCCAGATCGGTTGCCCGGTCAGGATCGCGCTCCGTGATGGCCCGCAGGTGGGGGCATTGCAGAAAGCGTTGAAGAAATGAATGCCCTCCCGGGCGACACGGTCGAAAGCAGGCGTCTTGACCACGCGGTTGTGAGCCGCGCCGGTGTCGGCGTAGGACTGGTCGTCTGAAATGCAGAGGAGGATATTGGGCCGCTTGTCAGCGGCCTGGAGCGAGGCGGCCAGGCAAAGCAGGGCCAGGGAGTAGAAAACTGGAAGGTATCTTATCATGCAGACCATGGATTCCTGGTACATCGCAGGACTGGCCGCCTGGGAGCGGCCAGTCCTGGATCATCATTCTTGCGGCCGGGTTCAGGCCAGTTTCCAACCTTCGCGGTAGCTGCGGCCGAGGTACTTCTCGGCTTCCGGGGCGTTGGGGATCTTCATGTTCTTGGCGTCCCACTCGAGCTTCTTCCCCGCGCGGTAGGCGACGTTGCCGAGGTGGTTGGCCTCGGTTAGGGGGCCGGCGTAGGCGAAGTGGCACAGGGCCTCGGGGCCCTCGCCCTTGCAGGCGCGAATCCACTCGGCCTGCTGGCCGGGGGAGGGCGCGATCGAGCGTG
>JAYGDO010000423.1:0-5927 GCA_046582885.1 Pirellulales bacterium
AGCGCTTGCTTTTGGTCCAGCGAGAGTTCGGCGAGTTGGACAACGCCCCGATCCACCGCGTCGAGCAGCGATGCGGTCGACTGGGGCCGGCTGAGCAACACGGCGATGCCTGCGGTTCGCGTTCGCGGAGTGAGGCTCCCGAAGCGTGCGGTCAGCAATCGGCCGACTTCCGACGATGCGCTCGTTCGCAACGTTTCGACAAGGCCCACCGCCAGATCTGGAGAAGTCCGCGGCGAAACTCTCTCGAGCAGTACGCCAACCGTCGCATGGTCGAGTGGTTGAAACTCGACCAGTTTTTCGGCGGCGGCCAGCCGCGTTTCCAGGGGTAGATTGTCATCATCCAAGTTCCGCAGCAGCGATGCCGAAACCTCGCGAATGAACTTGTCGAACCCTTCGCTCCCCCAATCGCGGACAAGTTTCACTAGCAAACCTTGATTCCCGGGCGACAGGCGTGTCAGCATCTTTCTCAGATCGGTTTCGAACTGCCCGCCCAGCTTCGGCTTGGTGCCGGCCGGCCAGCCTCTGACCAGCCCGCCGATGACGGCGTCGGCCACCGGCGAATTGGCCCGCGTCAGCTGGGCAACCACGGCGCCGACCGAATCGACCGGCGCGCCCCGCGCGTAATGCTCGGCGACAACCCCTGCAGATTCGAGAGTCTCGACTGCAAGGACGGCCTTGGAATTGGCCAACGCGGTGAGGAAGCCGCTGCTATGCGCTGCCGCGGCACTAATCGCGGCCTCGGGAATCCAGCGATCCTGGGCGTTTGCCGGTCGTTGCATGGCGGCGAGGATAGCGGAACCGCAGGAGGGCGTTGCGGGCAGGTCGGACAACGCCAAAAAGGCCGCTAGACGGACCTGCGCGTCGGAATCGTTCACGACGCCCGCCGCCAGCAACGCTTCGGTAGAAGCGGTCTCGATGGGCAACACCCCGACCGCGTTTCGCCTGACGCCGGCGGACGGGTGCCGCAATGCCGCCACGGCCGCCGCCGTCGCCTCAGCATGCGCGCCGTCGAGTGCACCCAGGCCGTGCATCGTCCACAGCGCGTGAATAACTCCGGCGTTGAGGCCGATCGTGTCGACCGACTTGTCGCCTGCCCGCTTGGCCAAGGCCGGGAGTACGTCCAGCTTGCCGCGCTCGACGAGCAGTCGCTGCGCGTGTTTTCGCCACAGCATGGTGGGATGCCCAAGCGCGGCAACCAGTTGCGCAGGCGCCGCATCGGCCAGGTTGGTTTTCTGCGCGGAAACGGCCTTCCCTTTGGAATAGACAACGCGATAAATGCGTCCGTGTTTCTTGTCGCGGAGGTCGGTTTCATACGCATTGCCCTTTCCCCGCTGGAACCCGCGCGGTGTGGGGTTGTGCTGTATGATGTAGTTGTACCAGTCGATCACCCATACGTTGCCGTCCGGTCCCACTTCGGACATGATCGGCGCGGTCCACTCGTCGTCGCTGGCTAGGAGATTGAAGGGGCTGGTGGAACGGAAGTCGCTTCCCTCGGGCTTCAGTGTGAACGTGCCAACCAGATGCCCCGTCGGGCCGTTGACAAACGCCGTGCGGTTCCAGTACGCCTGCGGATAGCTGCGCGCCGTGTAGAGTGCGTGGCCCGCGCCGGCCGTGTATCCGCCGTGTTGATCGACCTGCCGGACGTTCTTTGTAATCGGCTTGAACAAATGCGAGTCGGCAATCGTGCCCAGTCGGAGCGACGGCGTCCAGCCCCGCACCCGTTCGTAGTAGCGATTGGGAATCGGCATGTACACGCTGGGGTTCCGGTTGGCGGTGGAACCGAAGACGATTCCCTCTTCGCTGATGCCCACGCCCCAGCAGTTGTTGTTCGTTGAGCGAATGAATTCAATTTCCGAGCCATCGGTGCGGAATCGGAAAAAGCCCTGGCCAAAACCCTGCTGCGGTTCGCCCTTGGCGACCGGACGTGAGCCGTTGTAGCCCTGCATGGCCCAAATCCAGTTGTCCAGGCCGTACTGAAAGTTGCTCACTCCGCCGTGCGTGTCCCCCTGGTTCCAGCCCGTAAACCAGACCGACTTCTCGTCGGCCACATCGTCGCCGTCGGTATCTTTCAAATACAGCGTACGCGTGCCGTCCTGGACGATCGCGCCGCCGCGGTGGAAGGTGATGCTGGTGGGAATGCTGAGCTTCTCGGCAAAGACGGTAAACTTGTCGGCCCGCCCGTTGCCGTCGGTATCTTCGAGAATGCGAATCCTGTCCCGGCCCTGGCCCTCAGGCTGCAACTCGTTGGGATAGTCGTAGGTCTCGGCCACCCACAACCGCCCCCGCTCGTCCCAGGCCATGCAGATCGGCTTGCCGCCGAGATCCGGTTCCGACGCGAATAGCTCAACGTGGAATCCCTTGGGTACGACGATGTGCTTAAGCGACTCCTCGGCTGCGATCGGCTTCTGCATCTGTGAGTGCGCTTCGCCCTGGGTTCCCCACTTCTTGCCGGGCGTGTAGTTGGGGATTTTTCCGCCGACATTGATGTACTCGAAAGGTTTCACGTCCGTCCGTTTCGCAGTCATTTCCGGCACGGGAAATGGCAGGTCGGCCGCAAAGTTGGGCACGGTCGAGGGATCGTCTCCGGCGGCCCAGCGGATGCCCCGCTCGACCAGGTTCTGAAAACCGGCATTCCCCCACGTCCGCTGATCGTGTCCCCAGGCAGTGTAAAAGACGCGGCCCTTGCCGTGCGTTCGCACCCAGGTCCACGGTTCGCGCCCCTGGGAATCGACGCGGTACGCCAGTACCGTGCGGTCCTTTTCGTTGTGCAAATGATGAACGTACGTCTCATCCCAGCTCTCAAAACCACCAAACCCTTTCATGACCGGGTGGCCGGACTGAACGATTGTCGTGCGGAAGGTTCCCGTGCCGTGGCGTTTGAATTGTCCGCCCATCAGCGCAACGATTTCTTTCGAGTTGCGAAAGCAGTAGGTCGCGCAGTGGACCGGCACAAACCCTCCACCGCCGGCGACGTAATCCAACAGCGATTTTTCCGGTTCCGGATCGATGCGGTCGATATTCGCATACAGCGCAACGGCATCGTAGCCCTCGAGCGTTTTCGGATTCAGATCCGAGACTTTGTCGGAATAAACGAGCTTGACGCCCCGCCCGGCGAGCACCGGTTCCAACTGGGCGAACCGCGCGCGGGGGCGGTGGTGGCCGTTGTCGCCGAGAAACAGGACGTTCAGGTCCTTGGCGTGGGCAGCCGTCACGCAGGTCGCACAGAAGGTGATAGCCGCGGCGATCCAGATGCAGGAGGGTTGCTTCGTCATGGTTCGTTGATCCTGTTGTCTAAAGGTCGGCGGCCCGGTGCGGACGGCCGCGGAGGGTATTGTCGCGGCGCCGCCGCTCGATTGCAAGAAACGCCGGGTGCGTCAATGCGACTCTCCGGCAGCGTGCAGCTTAGCGAGGTACTGCATGAAGCCCTCGCCCTCGAACTCGACGTAATCTTCGATCTCTTCGGTTTGGATTTCCTCAAAGAAGTGGTCGTAAACGGTTTCCCGCTCGTGCTCAAGCGGCGTCGGACAGTAACAAGCTTCGCTCCAGCGAACGGTCCCATCTGGGCAATTCTTGGCCCGCTTCATCGAAGCGACGATCTCTTTGCCATCAGGCTTTTGGCCATCAATGGTGCCGTCGGTCAGCTTTTCGTAAAAGTCGGCGGCCGTTTCGGGCTTGAATCTGGCGGTGACGACGTAATGCATGACGATCTCCCCGGTGCCGCAGTTTTGGCTAGTTCGTTTCCGACATCGATTCGGCTTGTTTTGCCGGCCCCTTGGCCGCCAGCAAGTTGTAGAGCCAAGCAAAGATCGCCCCGCCGATGAGGGCGTCGAAGAACGCCCAAACCAGGCCGATCAGGCTCCCGCGCGGGCTGATCGTGTAGCCGCGATAAAGGCGGCCGATTAGCGTTGGCTCGCCGGTTGCCCCATCAAAGATGATGATCCACCAGGTCAGCAGGAACAGCCCCACCGCCCAGACAATTCCGCAGGCAAGGGCAAATGCTTTGACGTTGAGTTTCATGATCGAGTTCTCCACGATTGCCACGCTTTCATATCAACTCTCGAAATCCGGATCATCACTCGCAACCGGCCGGACCCGTTTCAGGGGGCCGGATCTCCCGGGCGGTATTGGGTTGGCTTGCGCAGCCGCGGGGGCAGACGTTTGATGATGGAGTGGGGCGGATCGGTGCTGGGCACCTTCAGTTTCGTGCGGTGTTCGGCGAGCTCTCGGGCGAGGCTCTGTTGCACCCGGGCGAAGCCCGGGTCGCCATAGACATTTTTCATTTCCTGCGGATCGGATTTCAGGTCGAACAGTTCCCACTGATTCACATCCTTCTCGTAGAAGTGAATCAGTTTGTAGCGACCGTCGGCCACCCCATAGTGGCGGCGAACATAATGCCAACCGGGATATTCATAGTAGTGGTAGTAGAAGCTCTTCCGCCAACCGTCCGGTGTCTTGCCGTGGAGAATCGGAACCAGCGATTGACCGTGCATGTCGGCCGGGATATCGGTACCGGCGATCTGGCAAAACGTCTCGGCGAAGTCGATCGGCGAGACGATATCTTTGTTGCGGCTGCCGGGCCTGGCGACGCCGGGCCAGCGAATGATCATCGGCGTACGCAACGATTCTTCGTAGATCCAGCGTTTGTCGAACCAGCCATGTTCGCCCAGATAGAAGCCCTGATCGGAGCAGTAGATCACGATCGTGTTGTCGGCAAGGTCCGCATCTTTCAGATACTCAAGCATGCGGCCGATGCTTTCGTCTACTGAGGCGATGCAGCGTAGATAATCCTTGATGTAGCGCTGGTACTTCCAGCGGACCAGGTCCTTGCCTTTGGGGTTGGCTTTCCGAAACGCTTCATTCTTTGGGTCGTACGCCGCGTCCCACACTTTTTTCTGCTCGGCCGTCAGGTTGCGGGGAGCGGTGAGTTTTAGATCATCCCGGGTCATCGTTTCAGCGATCGTCATGTCCTGCTGATGCGCGGCCAGGGTCCGGCCTTTGTAATCATCGAAGAGTGTTGCCGGTTCGGGCAGCGTCACGTCGTCGTACTTGTGCATGAATTTCGCCGCAGGCTGCCAGTTGCGGTGCGGGGCCTTGTGTTGAAACATCAGCATGAACGGTTTGGATGTGTCCCGCTTGTTCTTCATCCAGTCCAGCGCGAGATCCGTGATGATTTCGGTCGTGTAGCCGATATGTTGGACTCGGCCGTCCTGTTTGCCGTCGCCGTCGGCATCTTTGAGCATCGGCGGGTTGTAGTAGGGACCTTGGCCGATCAGCACTTCGGAATAGTCGTATCCCTGGGGCGCCATGTGCTGGCCGAGGTGCCACTTGCCGACCACCGCGGTGGTGTAGCCGGCCTTCCGCAGCAGCTTGGGAAACGTCTGCTGCCTGCCGTCGAACTTGTTTCCGTTGACCAGGAATCCGTTGGCGTGCGAGTACTTGCCGGTTTGGATCGCGGCCCGCATCGGACCGCAAATGGAGTTGGTCACGTAGCACCGCTCAAACAGCATGCCGTCATTGGCCAGCGAGTCGATGTTGGGGGTGGGGCAGTAATCTTTGAGCCGGGAGTTGTACGCCCCGACCGCCTGGTAGGCGTGGTCGTCGGTGAAGATAAACAAAATGTTCGGCCGATCCGCCGCAGACACCGGCAAGGCGGCGCAGAGCAATACCGGCATGCACATCAGCAGCCGACGCCTGCCGGGAACCCGGTTGCCGAAAATCGTGATTGCAGGAAAGATGTTTGTGACAGTCCGCATTGAATACTCCTTATCGATCATTTGCCCGCCGCGCACGGTATTCTCGCGGCGGCGCGGGCAGATTGCAAAAAACGGGCGGGGGCAAAGGTTAGCGGCGGCCGGATATCGGCTATTCGATCACTTTTGCGGTCTGCTCTGGCGTGGTGATGCCGGGCGGCAACTCGAGGATGCGAA
>JAYGDO010000251.1:0-5595 GCA_046582885.1 Pirellulales bacterium
GTCGAACGTCCGCGACGAGGAGGGGTGCCTCGAATATGGCCCCACCGTGGATGTCGAAACCGACATCCACGCGCAAGGCGCCCTCCGCGGCAACGTGGTGACGGTCGTCGAAAAATGGGAAAGCATCGACGCGCTGAAGGCGCACCTGGTTGCTCCCCACATGCTGGATTATCGCCAGCGGGTCAAGGACATCGTTTCGGCCACGCAGCTGCAGATTGTCGAACCGGCGTAACTCCACGATTTTTGTTAGAATGGGTGGCCATCCAGGAATAACAGCCATGCACCTATTACGATCCGCCTGTATTTCTGCCGCCGGGTTACTCTCCGGTTTTGCGGTAGCACAAACCAGCGGGCAAGATGCCCAGCAGGCCTATTTCACTAAAGAGGTTCAGCCCCTTCTCAAGAACGAGTGTTCGCGCTGCCATTCGGGGCACAAGCGCGAAGGTGGTTTGTCCCTGAACACGCGGCGCACGGCGATTGCCGGCGGCGACGAAGGCCCGGCAATTGTCGTAGGCACGGCGGCAAAGAGTAATTTGATTGCGAGGTTGACGGCCAGCGATGCCGACGCGCGGATGCCCAAAGGCGGCAAGCCGCTGAATGCCGCTCAAATTGCCGCGTTGAGAAAATGGATCGACGACGGCGCGGCATGGCCGGAGGGCTACAACTTGGCGGAATGGCGCCGTGCACCGCTAGCTCCGCGCGAATTTACCCTGCCGCCGACCGCCAATGGAATATCGCACCCGATAGACCGATTGCTGGGGGAGTATTTCGTCAAGTCGACCGGTCAGCGGCGCAGCGTAGCGGGGCAACTCGCCGAAGACCGGGTCTTCGCCCGGCGGGTGTGGCTTGATCTGGTCGGCTTATTGCCCCCGGCGGACGAAGTCGAGCGATTTGCCGCGGACCGCAATGCCGACAAGCGCGAGAAACTAGTGGACCGGTTGCTCGACAATCAAAAAGCTTACGCCGGGCACTGGATGACATTTTGGTCCGACATCTTACGGAACGCCTACCGGGGAACAGGATACATCGACGGCGGACGCAAATCGATCACCAAATGGCTGTACGCGGCACTCCACGACAACAAACCGTATGACGAGTTCAGTCGAGAGTTGATCAGCGGCGCCCCCGGTTCGGAAGGTTTCATCAACGGCATTAAATGGCGGGGCACCGTCAACGCCAGCCAGCGTCGAGAAATGCAGGCTGCGCAGAACGTCGCGCAGATTTTTCTCGGCACCAATCTCAAGTGCGCCTCCTGCCATGACAGCTTCGTCAACCATTGGCGGCTTACCGATGCCTACAACCTCGCTGCGGTCTTCGCCGATGGGCAACTGGAACTTCACCGCTGCGACAAGCCGACCGGCAAGCAGGCGACCCCGCAGTTCATCTATCCAGAATTGGGACAAATCGACCCGAAACTACCCAAGCCGGAGCGAATGAAACAACTAGCGGGGATGGTAACGAACAAGGCGAACGGACGTTTTCCCCGGGCCTTTGTCAATCGTCTTTGGGCAAAGTTGCTCGGACGGGGAATCGTCGAACCGGTGGACGATATGGATCAACTGCCCTGGAATGCGGACTTGCTAGATTGGCTGGCGAACGATTTCGCCAATCATCGGTATGACGTCAAGCACACGTTGCGGCTGATTTGCACATCGCGCGGTTATCAAATGGCGGCGATTGGCGCATCCGTTCGGGAGGAAGGCAGGTTTGTATTTCGCGGTCCGTTGGTCCGGCGGATGAGCGCGGAGCAATTCGTTGATTCGATTTCGCGGTTGACGGGGACCGATGCCGGAGGCTACGCCGCCGATATTCCACGCCCACAGACTGCCGAACCTGCGCACCCTCAAATACGATCCGTGCTGACGCACGACGATCCGCTGAATCGTGCGCTCGGTCGCCCCAACCGGGAACAGGTCGTCACGCAGCGCGAATCGCTGGCGACGACATTGCAGGCGCTGGAACTCACCAATGGAGGCCTCCTGGCGGAACGTGTCAAGCGCGGAGCGACGTTTGCCATCCAGCGGGCAAAAGGCGATGCCGAGCAGTTTGTCGAGCAAGTTTATAAATCCGCGCTCGGCAGGTCGCCAACGGCCGAGGAACGCGGCCTGGCAATCGACCTGACCGGTAATCCGGTACAACCGGAAGGCGCGGAGGATCTGCTCTGGATCATTGCCATGCTGCCTGAGTTTCAATTGTTAAAATAACTGGATTGCCGTACCATTATCCACGATATTATGGCTTTCGCTCCAATGGGAAAATATAATCGGGGCTCCGCAACCGCGGCGGCGACAAAGGGCGTCGCGCCGGTTTTGAGCAGCGGCCCGCGAACCCCGTCGAGGAACAGGTAATGGAAACTCTGCAAGAAATTATTGACCGGCGGAAATTTTTGAAGGCGACGAGCGCAGCGGCCGCGGCGGCACTCTCGGCCGGCACACCACGGCCCGCAGTCACCGCTGAACGGGTCGAGAAGATCGAGGCCAAAGCCGACACCTGTATCCTGCTTTGGATGGCGGGCGGAATGGCCAGCACCGACACCTTCGACCCCAAGCGGTATCAGCCATTTTCTAAAGGCGTCGGCGCCGATCAGGTACTGAGCACTTTTCCGGCCATCGACACGGCTGTCGACCATATCAAATTGACCAAAGGATTCGAGAGTATTGCCCGCGTCATGGACCGGGGAACGCTGATTCGAACGCAAATCGGAGCGGACCTCGGGTTTATCCTGCACTCCCGGCACCAATATCACTGGCACACCGGATACGAACCACCGTTGACGGTTGCCGCACCTCATCTCGGCGCCTGGCTCGCCCAGGCCCGAGGAAAGAACAACCCGGCGCTGCCGGGATTTATCGACATCGGCCAGCGGTTTAACGGCGGCGAGCGGGAAGAACTCAAGGCATTTCACACCGCCGGTTTTTTGGGGGGCGAGTTCGGGCCGTTTATGGTGCCGGAGCCAAGCCAGGCCGGAGGCACCGTGCGCCCTCCGGCCGGAATGAGCCGCAGTCGATTCCGCCAGCGGTATGCCGCCTATAAAAAATTCCTCAAAGCGAGTCCGGCATTTTCTGACGCCAGCGACTACCAGCGGCAGTCGCTCCTGCGCTCGCTGGATAACGCGAACCGCCTGCTCGACAGCCCCGCCGCCAAGGCGTTTGATCTCGCGCTCGAACCGAAGCAAACCTATGAGGCCTACAACACCGGCCGATTTGGCCTGGGCTGCCTGTTGGCGCGGCGGTTGACCGAAACGGGCGCTCGGTTTATCGAAGTTACCACCGAATACGTTCCCTTCAAGGGATTCGACACGCACGAAAACGGGCACACGCGGATGGCCGAGATGAAGGGGCAGATCGACCGGCCGATCGCGCAGCTTGTGCTGGAATTGGAACAGCGGGGCTTACTCGACCGGACGCTGATTGTGCTGGCAAGCGAATTTAGCCGCGACATGCTGGTCGAGGGAAAGCCTGACAAGCCGGTCCGCCACCAGGTCAACCAACCGGCAAAGATCGACGAACTGAAATTTTATGGAATGCACCGGCATTTTACCGGCGCAGGTTCGGTGTTGATGTTTGGCGGGGGCGTCAAGGAAGGTTTTCTGTATGGGAAAACCGCCGACGAGCGGCCGTGTACCACCATCGAAAACCCCGTCTCGATCACCGACCTGCACGCCACGATCGCCAGATTAATGGGCATCTCCGGCCGCTACAACGTCGAAGTCGAGCGGCGGCCGTTCTATATCACCAAGGATGGTCGGGGGCGCGCCGTCAGCGACGTGATCGCCTAGGTAGCCAGGCCTCTCGCTGGACAGGCTTTAACAGGCTGATACCCACTGCCCTCTGGCGGCCGGTTTTCGGGCCAGTTTTTTTTCGGGCCGGAGCGTGCCTTTTAAACCTGTGGGCGCAAAAAAGTAGGCCTCTGATGTGCCAAAACTTATTGGCAATGCAGGACGGCCAGGGGCAAGGCAACCATCCTACCAACATTCATCAGAGGCCCACGGGCCAGTTTCGGTTTTCGGCGACTCTTTGTTACCGCCGCCCCATGTAAAGGCACGTAGCGTGCCAATCCGAAAAATATGTTTGCTTAGCCCTAATTCCCAAGGAAAATACGGAGGAAACGGTGAACAATCCTGGAAATATTGTTTCGTCTCGTTCTGAAACTTTAGTCCGCCCATGACCGACCCCTCCGCTGAGGGCCCGAA
Organism: Pirellulales bacterium; assembly: GCA_046582885.1. Classification (GTDB taxonomy): domain Bacteria; phylum Planctomycetota; class Planctomycetia; order Pirellulales; family UBA7805; genus JAYZEI01. The sequence goes on from JAYGDO010000251.1 coordinate 4,193, forward strand.
AATGTAGGCATCTGAGCAATTTCCGCACGCGCAATTTTGATCACGTCTCAATGTGGGAAACCGTCGGTCGGCGGATGTGTCTCGAATTGAAGCATTTGGAAAACAGAACTGGGCGGCGCTACGTAGTACCGCTTGCCGTGCCGCTCGAAGGTTTAAAAGGCTATATTGCGTCCCCGCCGCCCATTTCACGGCGCTGCTACGGCGTTTGTTGACATCGGACCATGCCACACAACCCCATCCAAATTGGCCCTCATGTTTGCGGAAGCGGTCAGCCGTTGCTGTTGATTGCCGGGCCCTGCGTCATCGAATCCGAGGCGTTGACGCTGCAGATCGCTGAGACCCTGCAGGCCGCGTGTGCAGGACTGCCATTGCAACTTGTGTTCAAGGCTTCGTTTGATAAGGCCAATCGCACTAGTAGCGACTCCTACCGCGGACCCGGCATTGCCAACGGACTTGCGGTTCTAGAGCGTGTGCGGGATACCCTCGGTCTGACAGTAACGACCGACGTGCACGAATCCGCCCAGGCCGACACCATTGGCGAGGTTTGCGATCTGCTACAGATACCGGCATTTTTATGCCGCCAGACCGACTTGCTGGTTGCGGCCGCGCGGACGGGCAAAGCCGTCCACGTGAAGAAAGGCCAATTCCTCGCTCCCGGCGATATGAAGTACGCGATCGGTAAACTGGAATCGGCCGGCTGTAGTGACATCCTCTTGTGCGAACGCGGCACATTTTTTGGTTACGGCCGATTGGTCAATGACATGCAGGCACTCATCACGATGCGAGAACTTGGCGCGCCTGTCGTTTTTGATGCGACGCACAGTGTACAGCAGCCGAGCGGTCTCGACGGCACCACGGGTGGCAATCGCGCCATGGTCGAACCGCTTGCGCGGGCGGCCGTTGCCGTCGGAGTCGACGGTTTGTTTTTCGAAACCCATCCTCGCCCAGACGAATCACCAAGCGACGGCGCCAACATGGTGCCGCTCGATCAGTTCGGCGCACTGATTCGTCGGATTTTGCGACTGAGAGAGGCGGTAAATTCGCTTTGAGGACACTCCTCCGAAGATGCCCGTTAGTGACGGTCGTGATTGTTTCGCCGTTGGCGTTCGTAATATCGGGCTGCCGGCAAGAAGTCGTCGTTCCCAACCCGCCGGACCGAGTGGCGTCGACGACCGCGGACCGCGGATTACTAGACCAGGCGTTTAGCAGCCTCAACCGCATGTCGGAATTAGGTCCACGAGAAGTCAAGCTGCAGGTGGTTGAGCGGCTGAACCAATGGTCGCGAGGTGCCCGAGACGCGACCCCCTGGACAGCGGATCCGATGCTGGCTCCGCTGTCTGCAAGATTTGGCCAATGGGAACTGGTCCAGCAAATTGCCGCGGACAAATTTATCGCGGCAGATG
>JAYGDO010000257.1:0-26838 GCA_046582885.1 Pirellulales bacterium
TGCTGCCCGCCGCGCTAACCGAATTCATCGGCGCGGTACCGGCGGCAGCAGAGCCGAGCAATAACCATGCGGCGTCCAACGGTACCGCATTGACCGACATCATGCGGCAAGATGCGGAATTGCGGGACGCATTCTTTGCCGGCGCTCAACTCGGATGGGCGGTTGGCGACCGCGGTTCGATATGGCACACATCCAATGGCGGTGACGAATGGACATTGCAATCATCCGGAGTCTCATGCCGTTTGCAATCCATCTTTTTTGTCGATTCTGAAAATGGTTGGGCTGCCGGTGGCTATACCGAACCCTACACGCACGTTTCGCGTGGAGTGTTGCTGCGCACTTTCGACGGTGGAGATACTTGGACCATCATTCGCCGCGCACGAATTCCCAAGGTGCGTCAGGTCCGATTTTTCGACAATCGCCGTGGTTGGGCGGTAGCCGAGACGAGCGGTTTGTTTGGTCAAGGACTGTTTACGACCGAGGATGGTGGCCGGACTTGGGCCCCTGTTCCGGCGAGTGGAAGTTCCGTTTGGTTGAGTGGTAGCTTCGTCGATCCGGACAGCGGCGTTGTCGTGGGACGCAATGGAGTTGTCGGCCAAGTGCACCGTCATGCTGTTCACGCTGCGCAAACTCAGCATTTCGGTATGCGGAGTTTGCGTCAAGTAGAAATGGCCGATTTGCGCCGTGGTTATGCAGTTGGAGATGGAGGTTTGTTGTTGTTGACGACGGACGCAGGCGGTCATTGGCAGGGGCCGCCGGCGGTGTTCGGCGACGAAGTCGATTTCCAGACGCTGGCCGTTATTGGTGATCAAGTGTGGATCGCAGGAACGCCGGGAACGCATGTTTTTCATTCGAGCGACGGAGGCAAAAACTGGGAGCGATTTGCCACCGGCCAATCGTTACCGATTCGCGCGCTGGAGTTTGTGGACCAGCAACGCGGTTGGGCTGTCGGCGCGTTGGGAATGATTTTGTTTACAGCGGATGGCGGTCGGACTTGGGGTCGACAAAAAGGAGTTCAGCGCCGCGCGGCGTTACTGGCGGTCTTCGCCCGTGCGGAAGACGTTCCGTTGGAGGCAATCGCCGACCTCTGCGCGGGCAGTGGATACGTTGGCGTGAGTTATCTGATCGGTCGTGACGACTTTGATCCGATCGGTTCGGCGGACGCATTTTCCATTGAGCGTTCTATCGAATCTTTGGTCTCTGCGGGCACGAGTTCGGTGCAAGTGTCCTGGCGGTTTCCAGTTCGGCCAGACGCAATTGAGTTATCAGAGAAAAATATCGTGCGGTTATGGGATGAAGTTAATCACGGCGCAACTTTGCCGCGGCTGAAGCAGAGAATTTCGCAGCAGATCCGCATCTGGAAACCAGACGTCGTGATTATGCCGGCGGCGCAGGGCGGACCGCTCGATGGCGTTATTCACGACGCTGTGCTGGGCGGAGTGAAGCAGGCGGCCTCTGCCGGTCAACACTTGCAACCTTCCAGCCGGCCGGGTCTTGAAGGCTGGCAAGTCAAGCGCATATTTGCGTCGCTCCCATCCGGCTCGGCGGGCTTGATCAAAGTTGCCACGTCTCGCGTTCCGGTCGGTCTGGGGTGCTCTCTGAATGATTTCACCGAACGGCCGAGGGGTCTGCTGACGAAACATTATCGCCCCGTGCCGTTGATGCAACAATTTGAGTTGGTTGAGGACACTGGCGGTAGTACTACGGTTCGGAGAGATTTTTTTTCGGGGCTGCTCATTCATGCCGGCGGTGATGCGCGTCGGAAATCCGTACGAGGCATCAACGAGGTGTCAGCGGGCAATCAGCGTACCGCGGAACGGCGACGTATGGTCGAGGCGATCGTTGCTTCCGCTGCCCGTGATGGTCGTACGGCTGCTGCAGCGTTGGCGCAGATCGATCGGTTCACCAGCGAACTGGACGAGAGTGCGGCCGCCGATTTGCTGTTTCAACTCGGTAGTCTTTTCCATCATGAGGGCCGATGGGTGCTGGTCGAAGAGGTATTTATCGCGATGGCGGATAGTTATCCGGAGCATGAATCTGCCATGCCGGCGATGGTCTGGCTGTTGCAGTATTACGCCAGTACCGAGTTGCAACACGTCGCCCGTGGTATCAGCCCGGCGGTCGTGCGGCAAGTGCGGGCCGATTCTCTGGACCTGGAAAGTGGCCGAGTCGAACGACCGAAAAATACCGCCGGAATTGAAAAACGGTCGCAAGCTGCGGATCAGCAGGCAATAGCGTGGGCGGCAAAGATCCAGAAAAAGAACATTTTGCTTCACGGCGAACCGTTTGTGCGTTTTCCTCTGGCGGCCGTTTGGCGACGCCAAAACAAGTCGCGCCAAGCCGAACGGATTTACCGAGGTGTTCAATTGACGCGAGACCGGGACGCTTGGTGGCAAAATGCAACCGACGAAATGCAGCGGATTTCGGGCAGAGAGACGCCGGGTCCGGCGGCGCCAACGAGAACAATGGCCGTTGTCTGCCGACGGGCGGACGGCAAGCCGCTGCTGGACGGCCAGTTGTCCGATCCGTGTTGGAAGATGGAGTTGGAGCATAGTTCGACCAGGGCCAATCTACAGACGGCCCGCCTATACAGCGGTTATAACGACGACGCCGAGTGGCCGGCGACCGTTCGTCTCGCCTACGACGATGCTTTTCTCTATATTGCCGCCAAATGTCGCAAATCGTCCGGTACGGACTACCCAACAACGAAAAAGCCTCGCACCCGCGATGCCAATTTGGCCTCGCGCGACCGTATTGAATTATTGATCGATATCGATCGCGACTGGACAACGTATTATCGTTTGGTGATTGACCACCGTGGTTGGACGTATGACGCTTGCGGCTCGGTCGCTGCCTGGAATCCGAAGTGGTTTGTCGCGGCCGCTGCCGACGACGAGCATTGGACGTGCGAGGCCGCCATTCCATTCAGAGAACTGACCAGCAGAAATCCGCAAACGAAGTCGGCGTGGGCGGTCGGTATCCAGCGGATCGTGCCGCAAGTTGGTTTTCAGTCATGGACACAACCTGCCGGACCCGATATTTTGCCAGAAGGATTTGGGTACGTTAAATTCGAATAACTGGTTGAACGGATGCTATGCCGTATCTCGTTGGTGTTGATGAAGCAGGTTACGGGCCGAATCTTGGCCCGCTAATCATATCTGCAACCGCTTGGTGGACGGATAAAGAGCCGGCTGAATGCGATTTGTATTCCCAACTGCGGGCCGCCGTTGTAAACAGGACAATTCGCGCGGTGGACGATCCGCGGATCGCGATTGCGGATTCAAAAAAACTATACAAGTCCGGTGGCGGGGTGGCGGAGCTCGAGTACGGCGTGTTGTCCGCGCTCGCCGCCTGTCGGCAGAAAGTCCGTGTCTGGCGGGACGTGTGGGAGTCGTTGGCCGGCGAGACGGGGGCTCACCTGCAAGCGGTGCCTTGGTATGAAAACTATTCGATCGATTTGCCAGTCGACGCTGAGTTGCCGGTGCTGGCGCAGAGGTCCGATAACTTTCAATCTGTCACCGGTCGTACGGGCGCGCGTCTTGTTGCGATGAAAAGTGTCGCCGTCTTTCCGCGACAATTCAACGAACTCGTGTCGCAATTTGACAGCAAAGGAGCGGCGTTGACGCGTTTGACACTGGAACTGCTAAGTGAAATCTTTGAGCACACCGCCGCCGAGCCGACACTGGTGGTTTGCGACAAACACGGTGGTCGGAATCGATACGCGGACCAGCTCCAAGAGCATTTCCCCGAATATCTGATCGAGATTTACGGCGAGAGCCGGCCGCAGAGTGTTTATCGCTGGGGACCGTCGGCGCAGCGCGTTGAAATTCGTTTTCAGAGCCGTGGCGAGTCATTTCTTCCAGCGGCGCTGGCATCGATGACGTCAAAATACCTACGAGAATTAGCCATGATGGCGCTGAACGACTTTTGGCGGCTGCAGATTTCCGATTTACGCGCGACGGCCGGATATCCGGCAGACGCCAAGAGGTTTAAATCGGAAATCAAAGACGTGCAGGCCGCCTTGCAGATCGATGACGAGCTGCTGTGGCGCTGCCGCTAAACGTGCCGACTCCGGCGCCGCAGTTCTTCGGAGGTGGATTTGATAGCTTGGAAGGTTCGGATTCTGGCCGCTCGTTCACGGCCCGGACCGATCGTGGATTCGCTTAACTGCGGAGGGGAGCAGCCGAACGGGACACAACCAAAAAACCCGAGTACGCGCTTCCTTTCAGGGCTCGTTGGCGATGCTGTTTAACGGCCTTTTCCGTCGAGCTTTCTTTCGACTTTTTGGGCCATTTTTTTGTCGTCCGCCTTTTTAAATGCCTTGACCGCTCGCTGCCAAGATTTTCTGGCGGCGTTCTTGTCGCCCAGTTTGTCGTAGATGTCGCCAAGGTGATCTAGAATGACGCCATCTGGGTCTTCGTCGTCCGCGGCGAACTCCAGTTCCTTTTTGGCTTCCTCGTATCGCTCCAGACGATACAGCACCCAACCCAGGCTATCGCGGTATGCGTGGTTTTTTGGTTCGGCTTTGCACGCCGCTTGGATCATGTTCAAAGCACGATTCAAATGTACGCCGCGATCCGCCCAGAGATATCCCAAATCGTTGTAGGCACCGATGTCCAAGGGATACTCGTCGAGTACCTCCTCTAGGAGTTCTTCTGCGATGTCGTGATTCTCTTTCAGAGCGTGAAGATGGGAGAGTGTTAATCTCGACTCCCGCAGGATATCGCGGACACCCGTTTTGCTAAATTCCTGATCAAACTGTTTGACTAAATCGGAATAGATACCACGCGCTTCATCGAGCCGTTTTGCCCGGTACAGAATCCACGCTACGCGTGCGAGAAACTCGGGTGAGTCGGGAGCTTTTCTGGCTGCTTGTCGGGCGGCATCAAGTGCTTCGTCGTGCTTGTCTTGCATCGCCAGCGAGCCGGCTAGGTAGTGTCGAAAGATCGGCTTGTCGTCCGCCGCGACATTTTCGTCGATCGCACGACGAAATAGTTCGCTGGCGATCGCGTACTGCTCGGCGCCAATTAGGTGCATTCCCCAGACTTCGTAAATCGCGGCCTTCTTCGTGGGATCGGCCGTGCAGGCGATTTCGTAGAATTTTTTTGCGGTGTCCCATCGCTTCACTTCGGCAGCAATTTCAGCGACGGCGAACGTCATATTGAATTTCGCGCCATTGGGCTGGTTCGCCACGCGGCAGTTTGCTTCGTCCAGGACGGACTTGAAAAACTCTTCGTCCATGGCGACTGCCTGAGCTTCATTTTTGACGGCCGAAAGCGACATCACGCGGTCGACCAATTCGCCGACGGTGTCCAAAAACCCTTTAGGATTATTTGTCTTGTGGTGAATCAGCGTCAAACCGCGGAACGCGCGGGCCTGGGGCTTTTCATCAAAGTGCTTTTCGAACAAGGCGCGAGCATCTTCCCATCGCTTCCCGGCCAAATGTTTGTCCGCCAAAAAGTAGGCGGCTGCGGCGTTATCGGGGTCGGCGTCAATGATTTTCTCGAGCCGCTCGTTTAATGCTTCTTGCTTTTTCTCTTTTTCGAACAGTTCTTCCAGCAACGCATAAGGGCCGCTACCTTGATCTGAAAATTTGGCGTCGAAATACTCCTGGAGTTTTTGGTGTGCGTGTTGGAGTTCGCCGGTGGCCAGGTGAAGCCGCGCATCGAAAAAGAGTTGTCGTCCCGGATTCGGCGATTCTTCTTCGGCCTTTTCGAAAGCCGCTTTCGCTTGTTCGAACTGTTCTGCCTTCAGATAAGCTTCGGCGATGACTCGGTACAAAGCTGCGGGATCACTGCCCTTCAGCAATTTAACGGTCTGCTTGTCGAGTCCAAACTCATCCGGTTTGGAAAAAATCTTCTCGATAACGGCCAGCGCATTGGCGGCTTGTGTGTACTTTTCTTCCAACAAATAGACTTGCCCGGCCAACTTGTGGATTTCAATCCAGGCCGGTTCGCGGTTGTTGGGATGACCGTCTGTCAACGCCCGTTCGTAAAGCTGCAGCGCTTTGCCGTTTTCGCCCCGCTCTCGCGAATAGACGAATGCGCGAAGGATACTCAGCGAGTCAGACAGATCCCGGCGGACGAGCAATGTGGCATAACGAGCCGTTTCGCCGTGACGATTTTGTTGTCGTGCCAGAACGATGGCGCGGCGCAGCGCTTTGAGATTCCCTTCTCCGTATCGCGCGGACCGTTGATACAGCCGTAGCGCTTTCGGTAAATCTTTCTTGCGTTCGTAAAGTCGCGCCGCTGAATATAGGGCGGCCGAATGTACTCGGTCCTTGTCGGACTCGACTCGAAAGGCTACCACCGCAACCTGATCAGAAGCAACATCGTAGAAATCGCGAATCCGATCCAACACATTGTCAACGGGTTTGGCACCGAACGAGTCGGTTAGGCCTAGCCAACACGTCAGCGCCACGGTCAAAGCCAGGGTGAAAAAATAAGTGCGTGTCGTCATGACAATCTCCAGCCCCAATTATAACCGGCGCGATTCATGTCGCCCCGGCACAACTTAAGCGGGCGGGTAAAATTTTTTTCGGTTCATTCGTCGGACGGGTGAAAAATCAATCGAGCGGCCAGTTCTGTAGTCAGGGGATCGTCTTCTTCGTCACAAAATCCGATATGTAAATGTCGGCGCCAGCCCTCGGCGTATTGAAACTCTCCGGACATTTGACCGATCTCAGCGTTCAGTTCGCGTAGTGTGTTGAGATACGAATCGACGCCCTGGCTCTCGTCCAGCCAGTTCTTTTGGCTCTTGTGATGGCAGAGCATCTCCGTCTTGCGTTCGATTAGATCCGTGACATCAACGTAGAAATCAGGCCGGACAACGGTGCGCAACGGGTCGCGATTGAAGTATGGCTGGGCATGGTAAACCGTCACGGTTTGATCATTCGTGGGAGTCGGTGGTTCAACCGGAAAATTTGGCATGCCCCTGCAGAAGGCCGCCGTTACGGACAACCGGCATGTGTTGGTGTGGTCCTCCATATAATCGACCGGCGAGTGTGTTAGGAGGATCTCCGGCGCGACGTCACGCACGATGGCAGTCAATTTGGCAAGAGTTACCTTGTCGTAGAAAATCTCCAAATCGTTGCAAATGCTGTCGTGAAAAACCGCCCCGATATTTTCGGCAGCAGCGCGGCCCTCTTCGCATCGGATTCGAGCGATTGTTTCTCGGTCGTATTCGGTCGTGCCACAACAGCCATTGGCGACATTCATATAATGGATGGCATAGCCCGCTTCTTTCAGTAACATCAACGTGCCGGACATCAGAAATTCGATGTCGTCAGGATGGGCGGCAATGGCGAAAACAGTTTTCATTGGGCACGTGGCAATGAGCCGTTTGGGCTCCAAGCGGTTTAGTGCATTTCGGCGGTGCACACGCCGATGCCGCTGCGTAGATAATTAAATTGCACGTTGGGATGATCGGCCAACAGCGACATGGGAACGGCAGTGTCGGGAGTCTTTTTTGAAATCATGAGGGCGGTGAGTCGTTGACCGAAGGCGTTGTCATGTTGGCCGGCTTGCCAAATCGAGACTTTTTCGGCTTGCCAAGTTTCGACCGGGCCGACCGTTACCGCGCGGGTTGGAACGCCGGTGACGACACCGCCGCCGGACGTTCTCGCATTTTGGATTAATGTCATGGGGTGCAAGTCCACGACTCGGGTCGCGAGTTGGCGGTATTGTGCCGGCGTTGGAGGCGCGTCGCTCCAATCACCCTCCCGCCTTGGCGGATCGTTGAACGCCCAGTGTTTCACTTCGCCCTGTCCACCTTGCATCACCACGCAGCGGGCCGACTCCCATGAGGCGATGTACTCCGTCGGATCCGTTTTCGGAAAGTGGATGTTAGACTCGGGCATTTGCAGTTCCGGACGAACGCGATTAAATAGCAACTCGCGATCGGCTCGAGCAAAGCTGAGTGAAAATCCCTCGGGTACTTCGCGGTCATCGAGTACCCACTCATCCATGCCCCAGAAATGGGCGTGACGCAGGTCGATTTCTAATGCGTTGACCAGCCGCGCGACCAGAGGCAGTTGTTCGGTTGGACCGATTGGGCCACAGATTCCGGCCGGTTGCGATTCGGTAGCCTGCCGCCAGGCGTCGATGTACTCCAGTGCCTCGGCCAGATAGAAATCTTCGACCGTGTCGTAGAAACGAACTGAAAATCCCTCTCGCGAGAGTCCCAGCAAGTCGTCGGCAGTCAGGCGAGCGGCGTCGTCGAGCAACTCGTCGTCCAGTGTCGTGTAATCCCACCAATCCGGAGCAACTTTGCTGAGCGGGCGCATGATCGTCGAAATCTCCTATTTTGGCTTTCGTTTAGCGCCGCGTTTGGTGGCCACTTTTTTCTTAACCTTTTTGACGGTGGCTCGTTTTTTTGTTTTTACAGAGGCAGGTTTTTTTGGCGCGGTTGACGCCTTCTTCTTTTTGACAACGATCTTCTTCTTGACGGTCTTTGGTTTGGTTCCCTTTTTGGGTTTCTTCAGCGCCGTTTTAGCCTTCTTTACCGGCCGTGTTGGTTTGACGGTTTTACTTTGACGCTTTGGCAGGCGATCTTTGGCAGAAGGTTCAATCTCGAGAATAATTTTGCGGACCGGTGGTCCAAAGGGCGTTCGCTGAAATTCAACTCCTAGCTGATTGATCAGCGATCCAAACTCAGGCCCCTTGTTTTTCGGTATCGCGCGTTCAAGCCCTGGGACCGAGTGTGCGGACTTCTCTTTTTCGCTGATGGCACCAATGATAAACAGCACGTTCAGCGCGCCGGCACCCAGTGGAATCGCATGACCTCCGAGCGCGTTTTGCGTGACGTACGCGACTGCAAATGGCGTGACAGCCCCTCGGTAGCTCCTGATGCGTTTAACGGCTATGCCGATGTTTTCCTTTTTGAACGCTTCCAATTCAAAAGAATAATTTGCTTCAAAGACGCTCTGCAGCGATCGTTTGACTCGGCCCGCGGCTGCCCTGGGATCCGTCAGCATGTGGATCACTTCCGACAATTCGGTGACGGTGCTGACTCGAATTTCGTTCCAATCAAAAAACTGTTCCTCCAGCGCCGCGTAGGCTTGTTCTGCCGCCTCAGCATTTGAGTTTTCCAAGCAAGCCGCATAAACAAGCTGTTCTAGCAACGGCATGCGGGAATTGGGCAATGTCGGCTGGAAGTGTTTTCTAATGACTTTATTGACTTTCTTGAAAATCTCAGTTCGATTAATTGCCATCGCGTTCCTCTATGGTGCCCATTTTCAAGCAAGGGGATTGTCGTTGTCGGTGTCGATGTCGATGTCAGTTGTTTCGCTATCGGATGAAGGCAAAACGGAGTCGAGTATCTTTTCAATCTCGATCGATTTTTTGACGCCGTGATCCAGAACGAATTTTAACCGCGGTGTGTATCGTGTATCGATCCGTTTGGCGACTTTCATCTGCAAGTAGCCTGCGGCGTGCTGCAAACCGTACAAACTTTTGCGCTGTTTTGTGTCGTCGCCCATGACCGAGACATGAACCTTGGCATGCCGCATGTCTGCCGCCACTTCGACATAGGTGACCGTGACGTGTTCAATTCGTGGATCCTTTAAATCCATCAGAATCGCCAAGCTGACGACCTCACGGATTGCTTCGGCGGCTTTTTGGACTCGGCGGGACGACGACATGAGAAGATGATAACGAATGTAGGTCGAAGGATGAAGGACGCCAAAATTACAACGCCCGGTAACAAAAAGCCAAATGACCAGCTACCAGAAGGCCTGTTCAGGCCTGTGGGTTGGCCAGTGATTTATTCCCGCTGCGCGTCCTCAAGGGTGCGGGCGATCTCTTCGATCTTGTAGACTTCCAAAATATCACCCTCTTTGACGTCGTTGAACCCACCTAATTTGATGCCACACTCCATTCCGTTCCGAACTTCCTTGACATCGTTCTTAACGTGCTTGAGGGCGTCGAGCGGATAATCGCCGACAATCGTACTGTCGCGAATGACGCGAGCGCGCGAGTTGCGTTGTATGTTGCCCGACATGACTCGACAGCCGGCGACGGTTCCAACCCGGCTGATTTTGAAAGTTTGCTGAACGAGTGCCCGCCCCAATTCTTGTTCCTGCTGTGCCGGCTTGAGCATGCCTTCCAGCGCGGCCTTAAGGTCGTCGGTCAAATTGTAGATAATCTCATATCGCCGGACTTGCACGCCCTTGGCGTCGGCCAATTGCCGCGCGCCTTCATCCGGCACAACGTTAAAACCACAAATTACAGCGTCCGAGGCGTCGGCCAGGTAGACATCGGCTTCGGTAATCCCGCCCACGGTGGCCTGCAAGACTTTTATTTTGACCTCGGGATGATCGAGTTTCTCCAACTCCTGCTGAATGGCCTCCAGCGATCCTCGCACATCTGCCCGCAGGATCAAATTGAGCGTCTGCACTTCGTCGCTGCCAAGCCTGTCGAACAGGCCTTCTAACGTAACGTGTACCGGCGGTGCCAGGCTGGAATTTCGTTCGCGATCTTCGCGCCTTTCGGCGATCTGCCGCGCTTGCGCGATGTCGTCCAAAACGTAAAATCGTTCACCCGCAGCCGGTGCCGTGTCTAATCCCGTGACATCAACCGGTGTTGACGGACCGGCTTCTTCGATCTGCTCCCGTGTTCGCAGCGTGTTGTACATCGCCTTAACACGGCCGTATGAATTTCCACAAACGATGTTGTCGCCGACTCGCAGTTTTCCGTTTTGGACGATAAATTTGGAAACGACGCCGCGGCCTTCGTGTAATTGGGATTCCAAGCAGGTGCCCACGGCGGCGCGATCAGGGTTTGCCCGGTAGTCGTGGTCTTCGGCGATAAACAGTAACATCTCGAGCAGGTCGTCGATGCCATCACCGGTCATAGCGCTGGTGCGGATCAATTCAGTTTCGCCACCCCAATCCCGAGGTAGCAATTCGTTGGCAGCTAACTGCTGCATGATTCGATTTTCGTCGATGCCCGGCAGATCGATTTTGTTCAAAGCGACAACGATCGGTACTTCGGCGGCCCGCGCGTGGCTAATGGCTTCTTCCGTTTGTGGCATGACGCCGTCGTCGGCAGCGATCACCAACACCGCAATGTCTGTGACGTTGGCTCCGCGGGCCCGCATTTCTGTAAACGCTTGATGACCCGGGGTATCAACAAATGAGATTCTGCGGCCGTCCTTTTCCACATCATAGGCGCGTATGTGCTGCGTGATTCCACCGCTTTCGCCACTGACGACGTCGATGCCGATGACCTTGTCCAGTAACGAGGTCTTGCCGTGATCGACGTGGCCCAGAAAGGTTACGATCGGCGGACGGGCGACGAGTTGCGTCTCGTCATCGGCGCGACCGGCGATCTCGGTGAGCACCTGGTCTTCAAGATCGACCGGCTGCTTGATCTCAATCTCGGCACCCAACTCCATGGCGATCAATTCGACGATCTCGGCGTCAAGCGCCGTGTTGATCGTTGCCATTTTTTCCATCGCCATGAGCTGCCGCTGAATGTTGACGGCTGGAACGCCGATCGCCTCGGAAAGCGTTCGCACCGTACAAGGGAGTTCGACGGCAACTTTTCCTTTGCGCGGTGCGGCGGTGCTGACACCGCTGCGACTTCGTAGGGATCCCGAGCGTCGACGCCTGGGCCGATCGTCATCGTCACGCCGTTTAGTTCGGGCTTGCTTCTTTCGGGCGAGTTGGCGGGCTTCACGACTGCCGAGCAGCGCGCGATCACCACCCTCGGGCTTTTCAGCGTCTTCTTTGGTTTTTCGACGCCCCTTCCCGCGTCCCGTTGTCGGCGAGGGCGGTTCGGTGCCGCCGGCCGGTGATTTGGCGACGGCGGCGGGCCGATCACTGGTGGTCTTCTTTTTCTCGTGCTTGCGCAGATGCTCCGACAGCGGTGTCGTGGCAACTTTGCCGCTGCGGATCGCGTCGGCGGGGAGTTTTAAAACCGGTTTTTGCGGGGTTGGGCCAACATCAGCCGCGGGAGTTTCCGGCTGCTTGGCGGCGGGCATCGGAGCCAGCTTGATCGCCGGCGCGGGAATCGGTTTTGGCTCGGCGGGAGCCGCCTTTCTCTTTTCGGCAGCGGACGCAGTAACTTCGAGTACCCGCGGCTTGCCGCCGGCCGAGCCACTAGGTGCGATGTAGTCCGCTCGAGTCAGAGTTTGGTTAGTGGCCTGACTTTCGATTTGTTTTGCCGTCGAAGTCGAACCACGTTCCGCCGACTTCGCCGTAGCCTGTTCTCGGCCGCCTCCCTGTAGAAACTGCTTGAGTTTGTCGACTTCGTCGTCTTCCAAACTGGCGAGCGCGGACCCTTTACCCGTGATCCCTGCTTTGGCACAGATCTCTGAAAGCTCGCCGCTATCGAGCTTCAACTCCTTTGCTAACGCGTAAATTCGGACTGGCAAGTCTGCCTCCAGATTCATTCGACCCGCACCGTGGTGGCGGGGTGCTGTGCAAAAAACTAGGTCATAATACCTATTCTCCTTATGTGGCACTCTCCGAGACGGTGCTGCTTGGCGTTTCGGGGTCCACCTCGTCGTCAGCGGCTTGTTGTTCGGGAGGGACTGTATCTATAGCGGCCGCTTCGTCGGCAGCCGGTTTTTCGTCTTCGAGGCCGAGCGGCGATTCCGCCTCCTCGGTTTGCACCGTTTCGTCGGACGCCGCTTCTTCTCCCTCGGCGGTCGGCGGATCTTCGGTTGTCGACTCCACGGCGGCAGCTCCATCCGCTTCGGGTTGCTCACCCGCATCGGCGGCCGCAGCAGCTTCGGCCGCAGCAGCTTCGGCCGCGGCAGCTTCGGCCGCGGCCGTGGCTGCTTCAAGGCGGTCTTGCTCTCGCTGGCGTCGCCGTGCCTCGACGGCCAACTGTTCGGCTTCTTCCGCTTTAATTTCGGCTTGTTCGACAATTTTGTTAACGGCGTCTTCGCTCAGGCCGCCCATCGTCATAAGCTGGTCGGGTTCGATAATCGATAGGTCGTCGTATGACATAAACCCTTGCTCGACCAACTGCACGGCCAACTCTTCGGCGACGCCGTCCAAGGCGGAAAATCCGCTCACCGCGTTGTCGATCTGCTCGCCCAATTCCTCTTGGGTCATGATCTCAATGTCCCAACCGGAAAGCTTACTGGCCAAGCGGACGTTTTGTCCTCGTCGGCCGATCGCCAACGAAAGCTGATCCTCGCGCACCAACACGATAGCACGGCCCAGCATTTGGCAGAGGATCACATCTTCGACCTCGGCCGGCTGTAAGGCATTGGGAATTAGAACTTGCAAGTCGTCGTTCCAGCGGACGATATCGATGCGTTCGCCGGCGAGTTCGTCCACAATATTCTTGATCCGGTTGCCCCGGACGCCCACACAGGCGCCAACACAATCGACGCGCTGATCATAGCTGCTGACAGCGACCTTGCTACGGTATCCCGGCTCGCGGGCCATGGCTTTAATTTCGATGACGCCTTCCGAGATTTCGGGAATCTCCTGCTCGAACAGCCGCTGCACGAGGTGCGTGCGAATTCGGCTGAGGATCACCTTGACGCGGCTGCCTGCTTTGCGGACTTCGAAAATCGTCGCGCGGACTCTTTCATTGGTGTGATGCGTCTCGCCCGGAATCTGTTCGCTGCGGGGCAGGATCGCTTCGACATTGGTAAGCGACACCGTGGCGGCCCCGCCTTCGTACCGCTGTACGACACCCGTGACCATTTGCCCCATCAGTTCGTTGTATTCGTCATAAAGCGCGTCGCGCTCGGCTTCGCGGATTTTCTGAATAATAACTTGCTTGGCTGTTTGTGCCCCGATGCGTCCAATGACATCTTCAGGATCGAGTGCTTCGCCGTTGTGCGTACCGCTAATTGCGCCGGATTCGCGGTCGATCGCAACGACAACTTCATTTTCTTCGCCATACAGCTTCATGACCGCGGAGACGATCGCCTGCTCGATCGCCTCGAAGACGATTTCTTGTTCTATGTTTTTGTCGCGGTGTATCGCATCGACGATTCGCAACACTTCATCCGGTTTCATATGTGGCTTCCTAGCGACCCGCAAGTGCGGTTTTTGTGTCGCAAAGTTGACGAACCCCGCCCGTCTCGTTCCGGGGGAACGAACGAAAACCGTTAATAAATCACAACTTAGTGAAAGTACGTAATCGGTTAAGCTTATCGATGCCCTGGGAGGCTGTCAAGCGAGGCAGCGGTCGCCTAACAGAGGTGCGGGCGGGAGTTTAGTCAGTTAACGGCGCGAACAAGAATACCGCTCGCTTGGCCTTGAGGCGTTACTGACAAGTTGATGAAACTGTCGCCGGCAGGTGTCGACCGGTCATTGGTCACCGCAACGGGACATGCCGGATCCGGTGTTTCGTAGTTTAGTGTCTTAAACAGCTGGCCGTCCGCAATCGCCATCAAGCTTGCGATCAACTCGACAATGCCACCTCCCGCGCCGAGGTTGCCAAAGTAACTCTTCGCTGCAACGACGGGGCATGTTGAATCAATTTGGCCAACCGTGGCCGCGATCGCTTGCGCTTCTTCGGAGTCACTCGACCGCGTGGAAAGTCCATGAGCGTGGATATGCCCGATGTTGATTTCACCCGCCTCGGTTTCGCGGAGTAGGACACGAAGCACATTCTGCAGGGCGTTTTGTCGCCGTGCATCCGCATTGGCTGACGCGACTGACGAAGATGCCCGCGCGAGCACCTCGCCATAAATGTGAGCGTCGCGGCGCTGTGCCGATTCGAGCGATTCGAGAATGACGACGCCCGCACCTTCGCCAAGCACCATTCCGGTCCGGTCTATATCAAACGGTCGGCTGGCACGTGTCGGATCGTCTTTTGTGCAGGCGACCTCTTCCTGTTGGAAAGCGTGAATTGCATTCATCGGATGAATTCGCGTTCCAGTCGCACCGGCGAGCATTAAATCGGCGCTGCCGCGGCCGATCGTCGACCAGGCTTCACCGACCGCCATGTTGGCCGCCGCCTCACGCAGCGTCAACGAATTGTTCGGACCGCGCATGTCGTTATAGATGGCGACGTGACTGGCCGGCATGTTCGGCAGATATTTCAATAGCCAAAGTGGGGTCACCTGGCCAAGACCTTCACCACCCCAGCGGTCATATTCGAATTTGCCACCGTCGTCGGTGCAGTGCGTAATGCCCGCAATAAAATCCTCGGGCATGGTCAGCATGTAGTCTGTGCCGAAGATGCAGCCGGCGCGTTCCGGGTCATAGGAACCGACGCGCAGCCCGGCATTCTGCAGTGCTGCTTGGGCCGACGCAACGCCCATCATGGTTTCGCGGCACATCAATTTGAGCGCTTTGCGGATGGCTTTTCTTTGATCCTTCTCCAAATCGCCAAAGTCGTCGATATGGCTGCGAAAGTCGGCCGCTACACCGCCGAAGCAAGGCGTGTCAAGTTGCGTGTTGAAATAATCAATGGGCACCACGCCGCTGATACCGGCAGTCAGCGCATTCCATAGGTCGTCTTTAGAGTTGCCCAGGGGACTGACCAATCCAACTCCGGTAATGACGACACGTCGCTCGTGACGGGTGGAGACCATGAAGGGGGCGATGTATGGGGCCGGTGTTGCGTGAAATCAGAAGGGAGCTATTTTAGCCACACACAAGTAGCCAGTCGAGGCGCGAACGAAGTCAAATTACGGAGACCAGCACCAGCGCGGTAGAGCTCCCACCTGCTGATATCAATAGCGGCCGCGGAAGCTTTCGTTCCGAGGCGCGATTGCGCCGGTTGTGGTGTGCGTTGGCAATGTCCTGCCGGTGCTATCGACAAAAATCAGGGTGTCGCCGCGAGGTGGGGCCGATGAAAGGCCGAGTTTCAGTGGATTCTTATTCTCGACAATTGGCCGCGGGCCGACTCCCAAGCTGATCAACAATACTTTTTCTCGCGGCCAGCGAAATCGTTCGTGCAGTTGCCTTGCGACTAGCTGGGGAACTTCGATACTGTACCATTGTCGCGACAGCGGAGTGCTACCGGGAGCTTCCAACTTCAGGGGTATTGTCTTTTCGAGCTGCGTGACTTTGCACTTGAGCAGCGCGTCCACGTAGTTCCCGTCGAGCGACGCGAGCGGGCTCAACTCCAGGCTGATTCCTTCGTCGAGTTGCCCGTTATTTGGTTGCCGGCCTGATGGATCGCCGCCGGGCGACAATAGGCTGCGGACAAACGATCGTTTGCGGCCGAGCGTGATGGCCGAGGTTCGGCCGTTGTTGACAATCATCCGCGGCGATCCGTGAATTCGGAAATCTAATCGTTTGGCCAGATCGGCCAGCAGTGTGGCGGCATCTTCTTTTGCCAGTAGCCACGCTTCGGCGCCTTGTGACTGCAACGGCACCGGTTGCATGAGCTTCTGGGCACGGGACCGCCAATCAGGATGTCCAATCGAGACGAGGCGAAAACTGTACGTCGTTTGTTCGTTGAGCGGATTCACGAATCGTTGCACGATCTCAGCAACTTGGTGCTGAACTTCGGGTGTATGATAGGCCCGCAATGTGCGGGAATCGGCGTTTAGCATCGCCACGGTTTCAGAGTGCCACGTTTCGTAGCCGGTGTCCCGCAGAATCCAATCAATGATTGCTTGCTGCGGTCGGTTGTCCGAACTGCGCAGCGTGTACGGTGAAATGTCGTATTGTCGTAGGACCTGGCCTTGATTTCCCGACAAGAATTTCGTGAGGGCTGCCGGAGTGTCGGCTGCTGCGGAACCGTCTGCTACTGCGGCAACCCCGGGGCCACTGGTCAATCGAATCAAATCCCTGTTGCCGGTTGGCGATCGCCATTTATGAGATTCTCGGCCTCCAATTTCTTCACCGCTGGCGGATGCGGCAAGCGAAAGGACGACCAACCAACAGGTGCATCGGGACGGCATCGATGAGCCTCCTTGCCGAGCGACAGAGGATGAGAACACGAAACAAGTCGAGCGGCCTAGATAAGCGATGTCAATGAAGGGGCCGGGAGTATAGGCCGAGGGTACCTGACAAACAAGACGGATATATTATGCAGCTAGCACTGTCTGCCGCCTCTTGGGTCGGCCGAACTTCAAACCGCGTTCGCTTAAGCTGCGCCGTTCTTCAATTGGCGGATCACAAGCGACCCGTTGTGTCCTCCAAAGCCGAAACTGTTTGACATCGCTGCGCAGATGCGGCGTTCGCGCGGTTGGTTGGGTGTGTAATCCAGGTCGCAGGCCGGATCGGGCGTGTCCAGATTGATAGTTGGAGGCACGACTTGGTCGCGAATGGCCAAGCAGGTGAAGATCATCTCGACCCCCCCGCTGGCGCCCAGCAGATGCCCAAGTTGGCTTTTGGTGCTGGACACGCTCAACTTATGTGCGTGCCCGGCGTACACGTTTTTGATCGCACCGGTTTCGGCTGCATCGCCGAGCGGCGTACTCGTACCGTGTGCATTGATGTAATCGATTTCATCGGGATTGCAGCCAGCGTCCTCGAGCGCCAACGACATGGCTTTCGCCGCGGCGATTCCCTGTTCGTCGGGTTGCGTGATGTGGCCCGCGTCACTAGAAGCTCCGTAACCAATCACTTCCGCATAAATTCGCGCGCCGCGAGCCTTCGCGTGCTCGAGTTCCTCAAAAATCAGAATCCCCGCGCCCTCACTCAGCACAAATCCGTCACGGTCGGCGTCAAACGGGCGGCTGGCTCGCGGTGGGTCGTCGTTGCGCATGGACAGCGCTCGCATGTTGGAAAACGCGGCGAGGCCCATTTTTGTCACGGCCGCTTCGCTGCCGCCGGTTACCATGACGTCCGAAACGCCGTGTTGAATCGCTTGAAACGCATTGCCCATCGCGTTCGTGGCGCTGGCGCAGGCAGTGGCAATCGCGGTGTTCGGGCCTTTGATTCCGAATTCGATCGAGAGGTGCCCGGCGGCCGCATTGACCATCAATTTGGGAATCCTGAACGCCGACACGCGATCGGGGCCTTTGCTCATCAGCCGGCAGATCTGGTCTTCCATCTCGTTCAGGCCGCCGATACCTGAACCAATAATCACGCCGCAGCGGAACGGTTGTTCCTGGCTAAAGTCGATCCCGGAATCCTTCACGGCGTCGACGCCGGCGACGATCGCGAATTGCGCAAAGCGATCAATTCGCTTGGTCTCTTTGTGCGGAATGTAGCCTTCCGCAGACCAGTTGGCGACATCGCCGGCAATCTTGACCTTGTACTTGTCGGTGTCGATCAACGTCAGCGGATGAATTCCACTTTGGCCGTCAAGTATGCTTTTCCAGAGATTCTCGACCTGGCAGTTAAGCGACGTAACCGCACCGAGGCCCGTGACGACAACCCGGCGTTTCATGTTCTGTCCATTACGACTTAGAGTCCGCCTCAATATGCTTGACCGCTTCGCCGATCGTCTGTATTTTCTCTGCCGCATCGTCGGGGATACTGATGTCGAACTCCTCTTCAAGTTCCATCACCAATTCGACGGTATCGAGCGAATCCGCGCCCAAGTCATTCACAAAATGCGTTTCGACCGTAATTTTCTCTTTGTCTGCGCCGAGTTGTTCGGCGACGATATCGATGACTCTTTCTTCCACTGAGGCCACTTGCTTGGTCCTCCTCCTGACGCAAAGGAATACAGGAAATCGATGTTTAGACCCTGACGAATCCCGCCCCACCCGCGGCGGCACCCAGATTTCCCATAAAATAGTAAGACTTGGTAAGGAAGCACAAGGTATAACGACTTTTTCTTGGCGTGTCTATATCTTCGATGACGGGGAGTTGCACCACGGCCACATTTACATTTTTTGCCGAATTTTCACTGTTCGTCATTGGCTAACAGGTCATGCCGCCGTCGATCGTGAGCGTCGCACCGGTAATGTATGCCGCGGCGTCACTGGCGAGGAACAGGACCAAGTCCGCGACTTCGTCAGGTTGCCCTAACCTCTTGGTAGGTATGCGTTTCTCGACTTCCTTAAGTACCACTTCGCCCAACGCTTCGGCCATTTCAGTATGAATGAAGCCCGGAGCGATCGCGTTGACGGTTATCTTGCGTTTCGCCAATTCACGGGCCACGGTCTGGGTGAACCCGATCAAGCCGGCCTTAGATGCAGAATAATTCGCTTGCCCGGGATTCCCTGTTAAACCTGAGACGCTGGAGATATTGATGATGCGGCCGTACCGCCGCTGCATCATGGGGCGAGTGGCGGCCCGCGTAAACAAAAACGTGCCCCGCAAGTTGGTGGCGATGACGGCGTCCCATTCTTCGTCGCTCATCCGAGGAATCAACGTGTCCCGGGTAATGCCGGCGTTGTTGACGAGAATGTCGAGCTGCTCCCACTTTTCCGTGACGGCATCGACCACCTGATTAACGCTTTCACTATCGGTGACATCGCACGCCAGGGCCTCGGCGGTACCGCCAGCCTGCGTGATTACGGCCACGGTGTCAGCCAGTTTTTTTTCGTTGCGGGCCACGCAAGCGACTTTGGCGCCGGCGGCGGCCAATCGCTCGGCCATGGCGCGGCCCAAACCTTGTGAGGCACCCGTAATCAGCGCAACTTGGTCATTTAGATCGACTGACAGTGAACTCATGGTTTTAACTCACATTTTCGCAATTAGTTTTTCGCTGAATACGGCGCAACAGTCCGCGCAACACTCGGCCGGGACCAATTTCGTAAAACTGATCGAAGCCATCGTCAAGCAGGTATCGCATCGAATCTTCCCACTGCACCGGTTCGATAACTTGGCGAGTCAGCAGGCCGCAGATTTCCTCGGGGTCGCTGTGGGGGGTTGCGTCGACGTTCGACACAACAGGGATTTGTGGAGGATGCAATTCTACGTCCGCTAGCGCCGCGGCCAGTTTATCGACTGCCGGTTGCATGATCGAAGTGTGAAACGCGCCGGCCACCGTTAGCGGCAGGGCCCTAATCGCACCTTTTTGGGGCGCGAGTTTTTCGGCGCGCCGGCAAGCCGCTTTGCCGCCCGACACGGCGATGTTGCCGGGGCAAAGAAAGTTGGCCATTTGCAATATCTCATCACCTTGCGCCTCGTCGCACAATTCGGCCACCTGATCGCGGTTCAGGCCCAGCACACTAAGCATTCCGCTGGGCGTTGCGTCCGAGGCCGCTTGCATTGCCCGGCCGCGAGCCTGTACGACGCGGAGGCCGTCTTCGAAACTCAGTACTCCGGCAAATACGAGCGCCGTGTACTCGCCCGAGCTCAAGCCCGCGGCAGCCGAGCAGCCTTCGACCACTTCTGGCGACTCGGCCCGCAGCTTTTCCAGTGCAGCCAGACTGCAGACAAATAATGCCGGTTGGCTGTGGACGGTGCTGTTGAGTTGCTCAGCCGGCCCTTCGAAACAGAGTTTGGCCAGGTCGTAGTCGAGCACTTCGTTTGCGCGGTCGTACAACGCTTGCGCAGCGGGAAAACCCTCCGCCAATTGGCGCCCCATCCCGACCTCTTGAGCGCCCTGGCCAGGGAAAAGAAATGCGGTCTTGCTCAAGGCGGATTATTCCCCGGTTTCGACCACGACTCGGCCCAGGTAATAGCCGCAATTGGGACAGACGACGTGGCTCGGCAGTGCCAAACTACATTTCGGACAATACGCGAGTTCTTTCGGCTTCTTGGCGTCGTGCGATCGCCGCTTGCCGGTACGTGAATTGGAATGTTTCCGTTTAGGAACAGCCATGATTATCTACCTTAGGATGGTAGCGTCACTGTGAGTTGGGAGAGAAATCGCGAACGGGCCATGCTAAAGCATGATGCGACGCTCTGTCAATCGGGCTTGATGTACTCTGAACCCGTCGGTTTGGTGGTGTTGGGATGCTTGAACCGCGGCCTCCCGGCGACGGCCGATTGGGAAAATCGCGCGCGTCGCGAAGCGACAACCTCGCGGCACGGACCGTTAGGTTCGGTGTGAGGGGCTACTCAAACAGGCGAGACTGCTGTTCGTCATCACCTGCTGACTCGTCCGGTGGCACGGCTCCCAGGTGCTCGTAGCCGGCAGCGGTCAGTTTGCGGCCGCGGGGTGTGCGGACGACCAGTTCGCTGCGGAGTAGAAAAGGTTCGACTTCGTCGATTAGCGTATCGGCGACGACGTTCATCGTGTGCGAGGCCGCTTCGACGCCGACGGGACCGCCGTGAAAGACGCGGAGGATCGTTTCCAGGTACTTGCGGTCTTGTCCGTCGAGCCCCAGTACGTCGATACTCTGCATCTCCAATGCTGCGCGAGCCAACTCGAGTGTGATGATGCCGTCGGCGCGGCTGGTGACGAAATCGCGAACCCACCGCAGACGGTTGTTGGCCAAGCGCGGCGTGCCGCGGCTGCGACGGGCGATCTCAGTGGCCGCGTCGTTTGCGATTTCGACTTGGAGTTTTGCGGCGTTGCGGAGGACGATCTCGGCGAGCTCTGCAATGGAATAAAAATCCAAATGTTCGCGCATTTGGAACCGGTCGCGCAGCGGTGCGGACAGCAGTCCCGTGCGGGTCGTCGCGCCGATCATCGTAAAGGGCTTGAGATTTATATTCAGCGTCCGGGCATTGACGCCTTCGCCCAGAATGATGTCGATGCGGAAGTCCTCCATCGCTGGATAGAGGAACTCCTCGACGGATTTGGGCATGCGATGGATTTCGTCGATAAATAACACCGACCCTTCTTCGGCGTTGGTCAAGTATGGAATCAGGTCTTTGGGTGCCGCGAGCGCCGCGCCGCTGGCAATTTGAAATGGAACACCCAGATCGCGCGGGATGCACGTGGCGAATGTCGTCTTGCCCAGGCCCGGGGGGCCGTCGAAGAGGATGTGGCCGAGCGTCTCTTCGCGTTTACGCGACGCATCGACGGCGATTTGTACCCGCTCGTAAACTTGACGCTGACCGATCATCTCGTTCATCGACTGTGGCCGCAGCGCTCGATCGTCCTCGGTTGCCTGATTGGGAGTTGTCGGCGCGCGGCGGATCGGTTGATCGTCGTTGTCGGACGGATCGGGGCCGATGATCTTTGGCTCGCGAGGCATGCGCTGAGTATATCAGTTTGCAAGCTGGGAGGGCGAGTGGTGATACCGGAACCGTGCCGAGGCGGTTTCAGCCCATCGTTCGTGGCCTGTCAAAGCGGCCAACGGCAACCCCCGGCTGTCGCCGCAATGCGCCACAATCCAAAAGCAGAACAGTACCAACTCGCCGGCGAGGCCTTCGCCGTGGGGAGGCGAGCTTCAAATTTTGCTCGCCGGCCCAAACGGTGTCCGACGGGCAGGCATCAACAATCCGCAGGGTGTAAATTGGCGCATTTGTTTCCCGGCGGTTAATCGATACCGAGGTGCTCGACCTTTGGCCAGTAGGTCTTGAAGTTGAAATGCGGGCTATTGTCCAGGTCGTGGCAGCGGCTGCAGTTGTCCGGGGCAGCGGCCTTGGTCAGTCGCATGGCGGCACGGAGTTTGTCGAGCATCGTTTCGTCGGCATCGATGTCTCCGTTTTCGGCTGCTACATGTTCGCTCCCTGGACCGTGACAATTCTCGCAACCGTTCGCTCGCATCGAGGCGGTCTTTTCGAAACTCAAGTAGCCGCTCTTGAAGGGGTAATACTCCTGCGGCTCCCAACCGGTCACGTGGCAGCTCAGGCATTCGGGATCGTGATGCCGCGCCGGTTTCAACGCGGTTAGTGTCGGTTTTGTGGCGTGTGCATGAGGCGTTTTTTCCCAAATTTCGAAAGCCTTGGTATGGCATTCTCCGCACGTCGCGCTGCCGACGAAAGTTCTCCCGGTGGGGTGAGGGATCGGTTGCAGTCCCAGGCCGGCAAGCCCCGTCTGCTTTAACTCGTCCTGGTACTCGGTCATGATTGCCCGCATGTCATCAGAGTCCGCGAATCGTCCGTCCAGCGGCACACGCTGGTACCGCAGGGGCGTCTGCGGATCGTCGTAAAACGCCAATACGCCGACGTACATTCCTTTGTGGCTCAATTCGACAAAATGCGATTTGGTTCCCCTGATCAGCGTCGCTTTTGGCGATGGCGGATCGCTGTCTCCGGCTGCCACGACGACATCGAACTGCGGAAACTGCCGCGCGACGTGTTGCGCTTCGTCTAACGGTGCGCTAACCAGCAACACTCGGTAATCGCACTTTTCAGCTTCGAGTTTCTTCACGACCGCAGGCAGGGCATCGACCGCGGTGGTCCATTGAAAGTCCGGATTCTGTAGTGCGCGGCCGCGCTGGTCGCCGAGAATTGTCGTGACGCCGAACCGCTGGCCGGCCGCCACCGCGACTTTATAGGGAACTCGAAATCCAAACTCTTTGAATTCGGTACTCGCCACGTTTGCCGACACAAAGGGCTGCATTTTTCCTTCTTGTTGCTGGGCAAGCAGCACTTCCTGGCCGGGTAATTTCAATTCTCCTTGGCCCAGCCCGATGGCGTCGTAGCCAATGGTCCGCAGCGCGGCGAGGCCGTAACGGTATTTGATGGTGGCCTGTGGGCCAAAGCGGCGGATGACGCCACCCATGTCGAGCGTGACGATCGGCCAGCCTCGCTTCTCGAGGCCCGTGATCAGCGTATGCCGTCGACTCAGTCCGCCCTTTTGATTCTCCAAGCCGGTACAGCCGCACGGTTCAATAAATCCGTCCAGCGCTCCGCTGAGGACGACGACCGCTTTGGGCATGGGCCAGTTTTTAAATATAGCGCCATTCCGTTTGACGTAATCAATGCCGTCTTTTGCACTGCTAGGATTACCGTACGTCGGTGCGGACTTCCTGTCGGGCGGCGACGGTTGCGCGTCGGAGTTTGATGTGGCGACCGGCTGTTTTTTCGCAGGGGTTTGCTGCTCTGCCGTTTCGGAACAGCCGATCAATCCGACAACGAGTGCGGCAAATAAAATCGACTCCGGCAAATGCATCGTAGAAGCGTAGTGCGCCATTAAGGAATTCCCCAGTTTCAACGTCCGTGTGCTTCATTCGTGGCTGCGGCGGAAAGAAGCACACGGGGGGCGGTCATTGTGAGGCAATGCCCCGTCACTCGACAACAGCGAATTTTACATTGACGGTGACCTCGGGATACAGCGGATGGGTCGTTTCGATGACGACAAGCCCCGTCGCTACGTCTCCTTCACCCAAATATGACATCACGTCGGCGCTGTCGGGAACTTCGATTTCCAGCGGTGCCCGGCGGACGAGTGCATTGGCATGCCGCGCCGACTCGCCGATCGTAACTTTTAGTACGGGCGGAACCACCTCTTTTAATTTTAAGACAACACTGTCGCGATGCTTGCCGTGCATTTGGACTGAGACGAGAGATGACTTGCGCGAAGTGCCCTTTTTGATCGTTCCCAAATCCAGTGTGCCGGTCATCTGATCCCAACTGACCCCGGTGCCACGAATCTTTACATCCGGTGTGATATCGCCGGTCATGATCAGTCGCAGTGCCGTGGGCACTTTGACCGACGGGGTAAACACGATTTGCTGCCGCAGCGGGCCTAGCGGCATTCCTTCTTTGACTCGGATCGTGATCCCATATCCGCACTTGGCGTGATCCAGCAAGTCCTCTTTGGCGATAGCTTCGTATTGAACTTCGAAAAAGTCCTGCAACTCGTCGTTCGAGAATTGGTGGCCTTCGATTTGGACGTCTGCATGCCGAAAAAAATGGAGCTTGGTTCGATGGGTGGACGGTTCGTTGGGCGAAAGTGTCCGCACGAATAAAATCTCGGGCGAGAATTGGTAGTCCGGAAAAACGGTTCCGCGGATCTCCAATCGAATCCACGGAGTTTCCGGATCGTTCGTATGAATGGGAACGCCGTGGCTGAAGGGGCCGTTGGTTAGTTTTGTAATCCACTCGATGTGGATCTCGGCAGATTCGCCGGGCGGTATTTCCGTACGCGAGATATGGCCGACCGTGCAGGCGCACGACGGCTTGCCGGCGCGGATGTTTAACACGCCCTTGCCCAGGTTCTTGATTTCGAACGTGTGCGCGCTCTTCTCCTTTTGCAACATGGTGCCAAAGTTGTGAACGGGATCTTCGATCCAAAAGCGAGGGCTCGGTCCGCTGCTCCGTTTAAGTCCGGAAAGTTCGACCTCGGGAGTCGAGATGCCGAATTCAGCGATCGTGGCCGCGTAACCGATGCCAAGGCCCGCCAGAACCGCAACAAACACAATGGTGAAGAGTTTCATCAGATGTAGTACCGAATTCCCGGAGCCCTGGAGGGTATTCTATCGCCACATCATTCCGGCCGTCAAATTTGCTCAGTCGCCGCTGCGGTCGGCGAGGGTTTCCATTTCTTTACGAATCGTTCGCGGCTGGACGGTTGGATCGGCGAAAAAGAAGTTGCCGCTGGCGAGTTTGTAATCGGGATGTGGGTTTAAATTGTCAAGCCGCAATGCTTCAGCCGCGTGATCTACCGCCGCCTGGACATCCCCGTTCCAGTTGCAGGCCCAGGCTAAGTGCGCATGCAGGATCGCGTTGTTCGGGTAGCAGCGGATGGCTTCGCGGTACTCGCGGATGGCGGCTTCTAGTTTCGATTTGCTTTGCCGTGCAACGGCATAGGCCGATAAGTACCGATTGCCGATTTCACGATAGGTCGCGGCACGGTTCGGAGCATTACGATGCCAAGACATGTTGTGGTCGAAGTACTTCATCTGTTCGTCTGTCTTGCCGGGGATGCGAAGGCGATTCAAAGCCTGCAACCTTGCCGGTTCGACCGCCAGCGGGTCGGCCGCGGCGGCCAGCAGTACGGACTGCTGGAATGCTTCCCGCTGTCCGCTGATGCGGGCCGCACGAGCGGCGGCGAGCGCCGATTTCGATTTGACAACCGGACTGTAAGCCGTTCTTTGGCAGACGAACGCAACGACAAGCGCGGCGGTCACCACTCCGACGGTTGCGGCTTTGGATAAATTTCGTCCGCCCCGGAATTGATCGGCGAGGTTGAGCCCCAGCGCGAGCAAAACCCACAAAGACGCAGCGACTCCATGATTGCCGATTCCGCCCGCTCCGAGCAGGTGAACCAGCAGGACTAGGACTCCGGTCAGCGGCAACCAAACCGGCAGTCGGCCGCGGAGAACCCAACCGCGCAGGAGCAACGCAACGATCACAAAGCCGGCGGCAAATACGGCAAGTGCCGTTGTCGTGATTGAGGATTCCAGTATCGAGGCAAAGGTATTGCCCAACAGCCACGCCAGTGGAATCCCGATCGCGCCGCCGATCAACACATAATTCGCGCCGCCTGAACTGTTGTTGTTGAGGTCGCCGTGGTCCGACGGTTCTCGCGACTTGACCGCGGCGAGTGACCGTATGGCGAAACAGCCGAAGGTGGCCAAAAATGCGATCGCGGCAAATGAGCCGGCGGTCGACCAGATTTCCAGCAGGAAATTGTGCGGATCACCGACTTCTTCTTTAGACTGCGGCAATTTGTGGGCGGTGTAAATGTCCGCGAAGTTCCCCGGGCCGCAGCCTAGCAACGGCCGTTCAGCGATCATTTGTCCGGTCGCTTGCCAGTAATCAAGCCGGTACTGCAGCGAGGTTTTCGCTGCGGCCATGCGCGGATTGTCGGACTGAATTACAGCCAATGTGAGGAAGAGAATGACGCCGACGAATAGGATACCGACCAGAATGTTGCCGGTCCGCATCAACTGATTAAACAACTTATTGAACACCGTCGCCCGCAGGCACAGCCCGATGCCCGCCAGCGTAGCGACGATCGCCGTTCGGCTTTCAGCGAGGACAACGGTCGTCGCGATCAACACGACGGCCACTACCAGTCCAATGCCCGAGAGACTCCAGCGGCGCGTACCGTTTCCGTGAACAATCGCCAGTCCAATCGCCACAACGAGCCAAGGTGCGAGAAAACCGGCGAGCGAGTTCGCCAACAGAAAAGTGCCAACCGGCTCGTCGCTAAGCAGCCGGGCTTTGAACTCCAGCTGAAACAACGGATCGATTCTGCTCGCAGGGTCGGCGGCGGT
>JAYGDO010000314.1:0-2548 GCA_046582885.1 Pirellulales bacterium
ACGGTCGAGTGGCATTAACGCGCAGCAGATAATTGTCGATGCCGGAATGTCGATCAACTATTTCGACCGCGAGGTTGTGAAGCGAATGGCCGAGTGACGTCGGCTAGTTGCGGATTCGCCATACGTTGTCGACTTTCTCAAAAACCATTGACTGTTTCGCGGTGCGGTCGGGAATCTTGATCAGGTAGGTCGCTTTCTTGCCGGATTCGCTGAGTTTCGGCTCGAGCGATTGGATTCGTTTGAGCGCCGCGACAAGATGTTTACTCTTGTTCTTGGCAACCTTGCGGACGAGTTCTTCCATGGTTCTGGTCTGAAGCAGTTTTTTTAATTCGCCCGGGTGCGCGTGTGTGGCGATGAATTTTTCATACTGTTCGGCTTCGAGCAATTTAATCGCAGCGGCGACGACCTTCGCCAGGTCGCTCGGCGGTTCATCCGCCCGCGCGGTCGCCGCAAATGGGCTGATGAGAATTGTGGAGGCGATAAGTGCTCTCATGCCGCGGTTCCACGCTGGACTGCAGGGATGTTACCGTCGTTCGGACCGCCCTTGCCACGGCGTCGGCGTTCCAAAGCATTTGCGAAGGATCGACCTGCCGCGGGAAACTGTCCTGGCGGACACGCCGCGTCACTATAACAAAAAAACGCTGCAAAAAACCGAAGTTTTTCACAGCGTGTGAATTGTGTAGGGGCTCGCCCCCGGCCTATTCGCCCGCCAAGCCGGGCACGATGTTGCCGGTTGCTCGGCGAACGGTGTTGTCGTGACAGAGCACTTTTGACGCGCCAACGAAGTAGGTGTGGGAGTCGGCCACGACCAAATTGTATGTCTCGGCCTCTTCGGCCTGATCCACGGTGCTGGCCGTCGCCGTTCCGTTGACGGCGTGTAACTGTGCCCCGCTTTTTAAGTCGCGAGACTTGACCCAGCCATCCCCGGAAACCCAGAACAAGTGGCCGCCGCTAGTGGTGACTTTTCCCCCGTTGATGCTGATCTTGGTCAGCTTGCTCTTGGGCCGAACGGTCGTGGCCAAAACAGGTTTATAGACAAGTTCTCCGGTTTCAACATCCTGCGAGAGCACGAGGTCGCCGACTTGAATCTTTTCAATCGCGCGAGGTCCCGCGTTGGTCCAGACCATCGTACCGGCCGCAAGGCAGTCGTATGCGCCCCCGCCGCCGCTGGCGAGCAGGCTGGGCGGAATGGCCGACTGGTCGATGAGCGAGATTTCTTCTTCGCGGTAAGTCGTAGCCAGTGTCTTGTTGCCGCTGACATAAACTTCGTTGTGCAGGTTCCACCACTCCCACCACTGTCGCGGTGAGTTGAAGACGTTGTCCATGCCTGTCGTGATTTCCAAGGCATCCATAATGCGGCGATTAAAATCAATCGTCCGATTATTCTGATCGGTGACGGCTTCCTCACGCGTTTCCGCCCGATTCCGCACGTCCGAGAGCGCGCGGCGGGTCGTATCTCGACGGTTGCCATTGCCATCCGCACGAGGGATGCGTTGGTAGTTGGTATCCAGCACCGTCAGTTCGCGGCTGTCCTGTCCTTCGCGATAAAATGCGTGGCGATAGGTGAGCCGCCCACCGCGGCCTTGCAGCACTTCACGTTGCGTTTGAATTGGCAATCGCAAGGCAGCCAGCATGGCTGGGACAAAGTCGTCCAATTCACGGTCTTGAAGTTGTTTCGCCGCCGCTTCGCGAACCTTGCCGAATTCAGAAAAGATCGCGTGTCGCGCCAAGGAAGTCGCGGCCTCGCTGCCGCTGAGACCGTCGAGAATATCGACGGCCAGCATTGCCATCGGTTCGTTGTACGTCGAAAGCACGGCCTCGACCGCGGGAACGGCGGCCGGATCGGCGATGTCCTTTAGCTGAGCTTTGGCATACTCGCGCTGTTTTTTGCTTCGCGACAACACGTTATCCCGAAGCTTTTCTAACCGGGGTCGCCAGAGGGCCAGTGAGGTGCGAAGTTGTTCGCCGCGCGTCCGTTCGTCGGCCAATTCCCGGCGAGTCAGCCACTCATTGTCCACCCGAACGAAGCCAAGCCGCCGTCGAGCTTCGGCGTGATCGGTTTCGTGTTCAAGGATGCGAGTGAGGTGCGCGCGTTCTTGTTGGAACAGCCGATTGTCGTAACACCAATTCGCCGTCTTCAGGTGGCCGTGGGCAGTATCCTTCTCCTCGGTTCGTTTTACGCGATAGCGGGCCAATTTTTTATCGCGGCCGCTGATATCCGGGACTTCGTCCGCTTTGACCCACTGATTTTTGTATTGCACGTGGCCGGTATGCCAGAGCGCCGGTTTGCATTCGGCCGACTCTTCGAGCGCCTTCTTGAGCAACTGCTCGCGGGCCTTGCCCTGACCGTAAATCTCACGCTGCAGCGCCTCCGAGACATATTGATCGGCGGCCTTGACCTTTTCGGTCTTGGTTGCCGCGAGGGTCTCGGGCGACCCGAGGGTCAGTGCCCATCCGTATAAAACCAAAACTGCGAGTGCTTCACGACTGAAGCGAAGATGTGAGCTGGACATTAACCCCCCCTTTTGAGGCGTATGAAGAGACCGTC
>JAYGDO010000350.1:0-1685 GCA_046582885.1 Pirellulales bacterium
AGTGATAGTTTCATCGGTTTGTACTCGAATAAATCAGCGGCAGTAGATAGAATATGTCTGTCCTTCCCGTTGTTAGCAAGAGTGCCACCATCTCACGCGAAATTCTGCAATGCGCCATGTTCTGTTGTTAGTTTCGGCGTTTTTATTGCTGGCAAACCGAACTGCCGCCGCTGCGGAAGTGGACTACATCGACGACGTCAAGTCGATGCAGCGGCAGCGATGTTTTGCCTGCCACGGCCCGCTGAAACAGGAATCGGAATTGCGGCTCGACACGGCGGCCGCGATCCGCCGCGGCGGCGATAACGGTCCGGCGATTAAATCGGGAAATGCCGACAACAGCCTGCTGATCGAAAAAGTCACGGCCGCCGACCCCGACGCAAGGATGCCGCCCGAAGGCGACCCCCTGACGAAGCAACAGATCGAGATTCTCAAAGCTTGGATCAACGCAGGCGGTCCCGCGCCGGCCGACGAACAGCCCGAAAAAGATCCCCGTCAGCACTGGGCCTTTCAGCGGCCGGTTCGCCCGGAAGTTCCGCAAACAAAAGACCCGCGCGGGCAGCCGGAAAATCCTATCGATGCGTTCATTCTCGCCGAACGGCGACGGCTTAATTTGCAGCCGGTCGGGGAAGTAGAAAAGTCGCTACTACTGCGCCGCGCCTATTTGGATCTGAGCGGCCTGCCGCCAACGCGCGGCGAGCTGCGGGCTTTCCTGGCCGACACCGGCAAAGGCGGTTACGAAAAAGTCGTCGAACGCCTGCTCCGCAGTCCGCATTACGGCGAACGCTGGGGCCGGCATTGGATGGACATCTGGCGGTACACCGATTGGTTCGGACTGGGGGCGCAGCTTCGTTACAGCCAAAAACACATCTGGCACTGGCGGGATTGGATCATTGAGTCGCTGATCGCCGACAAGGGCTACGATCAAATGATTCTGGAAATGTTGGCGGCCGACGAAATCGCACCCACCGATCGCGACAAACTGCGAGCCACCGGCTTCCTGGCCCGAAATTATTTCCTGTTCAATCGCACCAAGTGGCTCGATGACACGATCGAACACACGTCGAAGGCATTCCTCGGCCTCACCCTTAACTGCGCCAAATGCCATGACCATAAATACGACCCGATCACACAGGTCGATTACTATTCCATGCGGGCCATCCTCGAACCGCACCAGGTTCGACTGGATCCCGTCCCTGGGGAAACGGATTTTGAGAAGGACGGATTGCCGCGTGTCTTCGACGATCACCTCGACGCCAAGACATTCCTGCATATTCGCGGCGACCCGAAGAATCCTGACAAGAAGCAAGCCATCACGCCCGGCGTTCCAGCGATCCTTGCGTCCTTTGCGCCGGATATACGCCCGGTAAAACTTCCACCCTTCGCCTTCGCGCCGGGCACAAGGGATCATGTTCGAAAAGATCGCTTGCAGGCAGCCGGGAAAAAAGTGGATGCAGCAGGGAAAGCCCTTGAGGAAGCAAAAAAGGCGTTCGCAAAAATAGCCGATGAGAAACCGGTTCCGGTGAAGGAAACCAAGCCGAGGGCGGAAACCCCACCCCGCTTCGAGGTGAAGGATGACTTCGACAAACCCAATCCTGAAACCTGGGAACTGGTTGGAAAGGGATGGAAATACAGGAACGGCGCCCTGCACCTGACCCAATCAACACGCGACCCGGTCATGCTCCGGC
>JAYGDO010000406.1:0-10323 GCA_046582885.1 Pirellulales bacterium
GATCCGCACGGTCACGGTCGAACACAGCTTTGTCAATCGGTAACCGGCATGCGGCATTGACTACCGCAGGTTTGTTTCGATCGCGTGATTGTGGATGTTGTCGTAGTGTTCGAGCTTGGCGTTATCGGCGCGCCAGCCATATCCGCTGTTCGGAAAGGGCCACGGTTCGTTTTGCACATCCCGTGGCATACCGATCAGCTTCGGTGTGGTCGCCATCTGCACAAAAGGGTTAAACGGCAGCGTCGGAGCATACGGACCACAGGGTTCGCCGTCATTGCGGATACCGTGGAACGGATCGTCCACCTGATCATCCGGCAAATCGGACAAGCCCGCGTAGATGTCGTACTTGCGGTCGGGACCCCCGGAATAAATCAGCGGGAAAATCGTATACGCCTCGGTGTCGGCATGCCTCGGATCAAACGGATCGTGGTGATTGGCGGCATCACACTTGCAGGCCTCCAACGGTTCCTGGACTTCACCCGGCTGCTTGGGTGGCTGAATGTCCGACAGGTGGCCGAAATAATAAGTGCTTTCGCTATCGTGCCGCGGATCGTCAACAAAACCAACCGGCCAACGCAAAAACTGAATCGGCATTCCCCAACCGTCGAGAAATTCCGGAGCACCGTCATTGTCCACGTCGCCCTTTTCGACTTCTCGAAAATGGGCGAACGAGCCGTCTTCGTCCACTCC
The DNA here is from genome assembly GCA_046582885.1 of Pirellulales bacterium. GTDB lineage: Bacteria > Planctomycetota > Planctomycetia > Pirellulales > UBA7805 > JAYZEI01. The sequence goes on from JAYGDO010000406.1 coordinate 691, forward strand.
ACCAATCTTAACAATCATGTAAAGGCACTCGGCTGCTTCGTAATGAACGGTCGGCTTGCGGAGAGCGTCCGACGGCGTGATGCTGACCGTATTAAAATAGTTTTGGTAGGCAGAATAGATTGCGGGCGAGGGTACATGGACGTCGATGGGAACGACGACTTGCGGGTTGTCAATGCGGCGAAACTTGACACCCTGAACCGGCAGCGACGAGAAGCCCGTTTCCACCGCGGAAATATCAGACCAGCGATCCGGCAGTTCCATACGCATCAGCTTGCGCTTGATCTTCAACCGGTAGCTGGCCGCCTCGTTCGGATCGAGCTGCAACTGGACAAATTCGTTCGTATTCGGATCCCTGTGGCCTCGCTCCGTACTCGCGGGAATCCTGCGATAGCGAAATGACTCCCATCGTTGAGTGATAATTTGATGTAGCTTGAGGATGGTGGACTTGGTCTGGGCGGCGCTCGCGCTCTGATAAGCGCGGCCAACACCCGCCAGCACAATGGCGGCCAAAATACCGATCACGACGATCGTGATCATCAGCTCCAACAGCGTAAAGCCGTGCGACTTGCGCATCGTAACACCTCGAATGGAAGGGATCGGACGGACTGGGGCCGAAGACAACCCAAACCGCAGGACGGAGCGGCTAACGAGATCCCTTGCGCCTGAGTGAGCGCCCCTCAAACACCTCCAATGTAAAAGAATATGTGCCTTCGGTCAACCAGTTCTCGGTTCTAAGTCAAGCGGCACGCACGTGTTAATGATGTCAATCGGCATTTGCCTGCCAAACCGACCCGTTTCGCTGCCAGCACGCAACTTGAAACCCTGGCATTTTTTCGGAAAATCTGTCACAATGGCCCGAACAGGGCGAGGATTAGAGGCACTTCTTATTTGCTGGCCCATTCGGGTCATGTCAGAGGAGCAAAGCGATGAAATCCGCGGAACGATCGGGGTTTACACTTGTCGAATTGTTGGTCGTGATTGGCATCATCAGTCTGTTGATGGGCTTGTTGTTACCTGCTCTGTTAACCGGGCGGGCCAAAGGGGAACAAGTTGCGTGCGCTGCGAAAATGACGAGCCACGCAAAGTCGATTATCACCTACGCCACGACCAAGAAACGATTTCCCGGGTTCGCCGACACGATCACGGTTGAAAGCGGACTTGGTGCAAAGCAAAAGGTAGACGTTGGCTGGGTGCCGCAGGTCTTCAATTTCATGGACATGGAAGAGCGGTATCGCAGCATGACCGAGCGGTGCAGCGTTCCACTTTCGGACAACGATGCCGACGGACCACGGCGATGGATTGAGTTCCTCGATATCCTCGTTTGTAACTCCGATCGGCCCGACTTTGAAACCTCGACCTGCCCCGCCAGCGAAAACGGTACGGTCGTCGAGTTTGCGATCAGGTATCCCTTGAGCTATGCGGTCAATGGCGGCAGGCGCGATGACACCGGCGCGTCGAATCCTGACCGCCGCGCGTGGGCTGTTTTCTTCGACCGGCGACGCCCGCACGATGGAGCCGATTACACGGGGAACGGGCCGAACTACGACAACGTGACGCTGGAGGATATTAAAGACGGCAAAGGCAGCACGATCATCTTGGCCGAGAACGCCGATTTGATTAACTGGACTTCGGTGACTCCACTGCCGCAGGCGGTCGAATTTCATCAGGCGGTCGTCTATTCCCCCCAATATGATCCCAGTTCACCCGATTTGTTGGCGAACGTCGCAGCCGCCGAAGCGAACCAGTTCACCGAGGCCGCTGGAACTGTCCCCAGCGGTTTCAATAAAGGCTACTTGGCACCCGACGGTTGCGGCGACTACGGCAAGAACGAACACCTGCTGTTCGGTGGCCTGATGGCGGGTAATCTGCACGGCAACCTGGGCTACAGCCGCGCTCGCCCGTCGAGTTTTCATTCACAAGGCTTCAACGTCGCCTACGCGGACGGACACGTCGAATTTTTTACGACCGACGATTCGAATCCCGTCGACGCATACATGCGCTACGCCAAGCAGATGACACCCGCGAAGAGCGACTAGCAGCCCGGGCGCATTTTGGGGCATCGTAACCCGTGGCGCGGGCGGAAAATCTCGTCGGTTTTGCTGCGCGAGTTTCGGCTTACGGATTCCCCTTTTCCCGCCGCTTGGTGAAAAACCGTGTCAGCAGCTCCGCGCAGTCGCCAGCCAGCACTTCGGCGATCACCGCCGCGCGGTGATTCAGACGCGTGTCGGACAGCAACTGATAAAGCGTATCGACCGCACCCGCCTTGGGGTCGCTGGCGCCATATACCACGCGGGGTATTCTCGCTTGCAAAATCGCACCGGCACACATGGGGCAGGGTTCAAGTGTCACGTACAGCGCGCAGTCGATCAGCCGCCAGCTAGAAAGCGCTTCGGCCGCTTGCGTAATCGCGATCATCTCGGCGTGCGCCGTTGGATCACGGAGTGACTCCCGCTGGTTGTGGGCGGATGCCACAATTCGTCCGCCGTGCGTGATGACCGCGCCGACAGGCACTTCGTCCTCGTCGAAAGCTTGCTCCGCTTCTTGAATGGCCAACCGCATGAACGCGTCGTTCTCGGCCGCTTCCTGGAGTGGGTCGATACGTGCCACCATGAGTGCGTGGTTCTAAGGGCGAAGCGGATTAGAACTCCTCGGCTCCCGAATCGGGCCTGCCGGCGAGTCCTTAGCCCAAGTAGCGGGAGCCACAACGTACGGCTGTTCGCTGCCGACACGGCGGAGCGGATTCGACCGCCGCGATTCGGCTTCGCCGCTGACAGGCTCGCCGCTGATGTCGATGTTCTTCGCCGCGTCTCCGCTGGCGACACGATCCTTGAGTTGAGGCCCACCGTCCGAGCTGACAACGCCCCAGTGCGGCCCGGATGAGCCTCCGCCGCCCATTGGCGATGCGTCGAAAAGCAGACGGCCTGGCGTGCCGCCAGACGCAGTTCCTCCGGACGTGACGAAGCGGAATTCCGCATCGCCAACCGGCTTGGGTTTTGGCGAAGAATTTGGCGATTTGGCCCCGGCCGTCGAATTGGCGATCGGTGTTTCCGTTTCTGTCTGCGTTTGCACAGTGATCGCCTCGGCATCGTCAAACAGTTTCAACGGCTGCGCCGCGGCGGGCGATCGCTCACTGTACCACCCGGCCAACGCTTCGGCGAACCTTTCTCTGGGCGGCACCGGCGGCGAATCAGCTAGGTAGTTTTTGGGCGTGCGGACCGTCGTCGTGTAGAAACTCTCGGGACGGTTCACCGATGGTGACCGCAGCGGAGTTTGACTGTAACTCGACCTGTCGAGCCTCAAGTCACGATTCAAGCGATTGTTTTGCGCCCGTAAGGCCGCGGATTGGAAACCAGCCAGCATCGGTGCGCGGCATGCCCCGCAAATCATAATCATCGCGGCGAGCAAGGCGGCGTGAGTTGTCGGTGCACGCATGGGCGAAAGGTTGGGTTGAGGGACAAGGAATCAAATTTAAAAACCGATTCCCCCCTCGGAAACGATCGCGATTCAGACCGGCAGTCCGTGTATTCGACCGACGCAAAATGTTTCTTTAGCATATTTTTCGATTTCGACGCCAGACTGACTGCGGTGCCATCACCTCACGAAGTTGCGGGTGAAAATTGCCCTAGGACGCCGCGCGGCAATTCGCTAGTCTCCGCACCCCCCCCCAGGTCAGGCCTCCCGTAAATCGCCTGGCGATCCAGAAACTTTGAACAATGGCTTTTCAAGCATGGAAGTTCGTCTGACCCGCGCGCTCGTTCTGGCTGCAGCCTTTTCGTCGCTAGGCGCTTCGTACCGCACCGAGAACTTTATCGTCACGGCGCCAACGTCCCGGTTGGCTCAACGCATCTGCCAGCACGCCGAACAGTGTCGCAGACAACTGGCAATCGAATGGCTGGGGCGCGAATTACCACGCTGGCAAGCTGTTTGTCCTATCACCGCAAACGTCGCGCCGCACCTCGGAGCGGGCGGCGCAACCTCCTTTTCTTTTCCCGGCGGCCAAGCCGCTAATTGGCAGATGTCGATTCAAGGATCCGAAATCCGCATCCTCGATTCGGTGTTGCCACACGAGGTAACGCACACAATTTTCGCCACGCACTTCGGCCAGCCACTACCGCGCTGGGCCGACGAAGGCGCTTGCACGACCGTCGAGCATCCTTCGGAAAAATCACGGCACCAAAAGCTGTTAATTCGCTTCTTGCAAACCGACCGAGGCATTTCGTTCAGCCGCATGTTCGCCATGAAAGAATATCCCGCCGACATGCTGCCGTTGTATGCGCAAGGTTTCTCACTGGCGCGGTACCTGATTGAACAGGGTGGCCGACGCAAATTTGTCCAATTTGTCAGCGATGGATTGCGAGACGATAATTGGATCCTGGCGATCCGGCAAAATTACCGTTTTGAAAACCTGCTTGTACTGCAGAATCGCTGGCTGGACTGGGTTCGACAAGGCAGCCCAAAACTGGAGGAGAAAAACGTTGACGACAATCGGCCGCTGCTGGCCGACAAGCGACCTCGTCCCGCGCCAAATCTGATTTTTCGGGTGGCGCGTAACAATTGGCGCAGTGCGGGGTCGCCACCACGCGCGTCCGCCAGCGGCGGACAGGACGGCGACAAGCCACATCAAGCGATCCGGCAACAACCACTGCAACAGCCTCGGCAACGGGTGCTCGAGTAGCCTTGTCGTTCAGAATGGGTACCCGCGGGGGTGGGTCGCGGTCCAACGAACCTCACATCCTGAACCTCACATTCCTGGCGTGAAGAATGCGTTCGTCAGGTGAAAGAACACCGGCGTCGCGAAGCACAGGGAATCGATCCGGTCCAACACGCCCCCGTGTCCGACCACCAGTGTGCCAAAATCTTGTACGCCCCGATCACGTTTGATGGCCGACATGGCCATCCCGCCGGCGAATCCGGCCAGCGCGACAACCATCGCCATGCAGGCGGCTTGCCACATTGTAAACGGCGTCACGTTACTCAACGCTGCGCCAACCAGCGCCGTGGATCCGATTCCACCCAAGAACCCTTCCCAGGTCCGGGAGGGGTTGATTGAAGGCGCGATGGCATGCTGCCCCATGAGTTTTCCCCAACCGTACTGCAGCACATCACCGAGTTGCACCATCACAACAAACCAGAACAACAGCAGGCCGTTGTGCTGCCACTGCTTCGGGTTGTCACTGGCCAGTTCGCTCGTCTCGAAAAGTTCGAGGTACAGCAGTGCCGGCGCGAAACTCAGACAGTACACACAGATCACCAAGCCGGATTGAATGATTGCCGTCCGCTCCATGAATCGTTTGGGATCGCCGGAAAAAGCGACTCGAGCCGCGACAAACAGAACGCCGTATACCGGGATCAAAATGCTGTACAGGCCGTACATTTCGCGGCCCATACCGACCAGTACGAATTGCAGCGGCGTAAACACGACAAAAATCCAGAACAGCGCGCGATGATCGCTTAGTCGGGTCGGCGTCAGCGTGATAAACTCGCGCAGCGCCCAGAAGGCCAGCAACCCGAATAGCAAAACCGTGATCCCGGGGCGGTTCGGAAAGATTACGGCCGCCGCCAGCAGTGTGCAAAGCAGCCACCACGCCCGCACACGCCGGTTAAACGCGTCGATCAGTGCAGAATTCAGGCCGGACTCGGGCTGGCGCTGCATGAATTGGCCAACGCCCGTTGCGGCGCCTAACAACAACAGCACGCCCCCCACAAACAACCAGGTTCCCATGTCAGCCGGCACCTTAGAATTCCTTTAGCTTCGTTAATGCTTTGCGGGCCCTCGTCAAAAAAACGGTTTTGGGCTCGCCCGATTCCAACCACATCGGCGGTCCGAACGTGATACAACTCAACAGCGGCACGGGCAACACCTCGCCCCGCGGCAGGATGCGGTTCAAATTGTCCAGGTATACCGGAATCGCCTCCAGATCGGGCCGTTTTTTACAGAGATAATACAGGCCGCTTTTGAATTCCGCGATTTCAGGCCCCGTCCCGCGGCGGCCTTCCGGAAAGACGATCAACGAGTGGGTGTCGCCGATTTCGCGGAGCATAAGATCAACGGGGCTTTGATGCACCTTGATTTCCTTCCGGTCGATCAGCAACGCATTGAAAACGCCCGCCAGATATTTTCGCACGGCGCCACGGGTCCAGTAGTCCTTGGCCGCAACTGGCCGCGTGAGAGTCCGCACGCGGTAAGGCAGCGACGACCAAATTATCAGCGAATCCAGATGACTCGTATGGTTGGCGAAATAAACACGCTGGCAAGTATCCGGTTGGCTGTCGACCCAGCGCGCGCTAGCACCGCTAAGTAGCTTGGCAATCACAGCTAACAGAGGCCCCGTCATCTAAAGTTGGATGAAACTCGCGGTCGGGATCGAATGGGAAAAACGGAGCGATTCATGTTAACTGCCGCTATATCAACCCGCAATGCTAGCCGAAAGTGGTTCACTGGATCGCACGGAATTGCCGCACTGCCGGGAAAAGTTTACCGATTGGGTCGACAATTCTGTCGGACCAGCTATCCGGTTTCGTTTGGCGGATATCCAAGCAGGCCAATATCTTGCCGCTCCAGCAGAACTTTTGCGAAGATGGACGGCGTTGCTGTTTGTGCGGCGGTGACCGATTCAAACTTATCCGCGAGTGGAATGGCCACTGCGGCGGATACCACACGTACTCTTTATGCGGGCCATTCGTTGGGCCGCGCGCTGGAGGCGGCGGGATTTGAGGCGGCGGGATTTGAGGTGCTCAGTTCGCCCAAACCGCAACCGTCCGCTGGATGACCTGCTCGCACCGTGGGGACGCCAGGTCGGCGAACCCGGCGTAGCGACTTCAAAGGCCGCATGATTCTCGCCAGCAGATTCGCAAGCATTCAGACCGTTTTCGCGCTGCGCCGCCGGCGATCCGCCGCTGCAACTTCACGCTATTGCCCGCGACCATCACCGGTATGAAAGTTGCCCGCGCGGAACGCATCGGCCATCGCTATGGGGACTTCCGCTTCCGCCAAAACAACTTGCGCGCGGTTCTCGGCCACCCTGGCCTTCATCGCTTGTTCCTGAGCGACAGCTTCGGCGCGGCGCTGTTCGGCACGAGCCTGAGCAACCCGCGTGTCCGCCTCCGCCTGGTCCGCCTGCAGTCGGGCGCCGATGTTTTCACCGACGTCGATGTCGGCTATGTCGATCGAAACTATTTCAAACGCCGTCTGCGCGTCGAGGCCACGGGCCAACACGGCCTTGGAAATGCGTTCGGGGTTTTCCAGCACATCCTCGTGCGAATCGGACGAACCGATAGCACTGACGATACCCTCACCGACACGGGCGACGACGGTATCCTCGGTTGCTCCGCCGATGAGTTGCGCGAGGTTTGTCCGCACGGTCACTCGCGTTTTGACCCTCAGCTGAATGCCGTTCTTGGCAATCGCGCTGAGCGTTGACTTACCGGATTTTTCGGGATCGGGACAATCGATCACCTTGGGGTAAACGCTCGTACGCACCGCGTCCAAAACATCGCGCCCCGCCAGGTCGATCGCCGCGGCGCGGTCAAAATCCAAATCCATCCCCGCGCGGTGTGCAGCCACAATCGCGTGAATCACATTCGGCACATTTCCGTTTGCCAGGTAATGCGCCTCCAAGCGACCCGTGGTTATACCGGTTATCGGATCCGTACCGACGCCGGCTTGCATGGCCATGATTTTCGCATCGACAATAATCCTGGCCTTAACCTGCCGAAAGGTCATGCCAACCAGACTGAAAAAGCTGACGTGCGCATTGGACATGTAGGCGCGGAACCAAATATTGCCGTAGAGCATTACCACGACGACGAGCAGGAACACCAACAGTCCGGCGACGGCGGTCATCACAATGCCCAAGGCGCTGAAAGGAGATGACCCCTGGCCTTCTTGAGCAAACAAATACAGCGCGTTCATGGCGAAATCCCCTGCCGAAATTAAGGTCCATTCCAACGTCACGACCCGTCCAGCATATCCGATAGACGCCGGCCAAAAAAGCATGGGGACCGTTTATTTTCCCGCCGAGCAACACGGCGATTGACCTCGAGCGAGCCCAACGCCCGGCCGTTACCGCGGCAGTCGTTCGCGCGGGCGGGCCACCTTGTCATTGCAGACACGGCTGCCGATCCGCCACTGGACGGCCTCGGGAGACCGCTTCGGTCGATGGCGTGATTTTTCCCGCCGGTTGCCCGCGGGAACTTATCGTGCCGCTGCGTTTGTCGTTCCAACCGCACCAACTACTACAGATCGAACAGCGGGCGGTGCACATTCACGGTAACTGCGCGGCGCAACACCTAGAATCGCCACGACTCGCGGCTGGTTGAAGAATGCGGCCGGGACATTTCGATACTAACAAGGACGAATGAAAAACCCGCCCGCACGGAGCCAGCAAACTATGGTATTGCAATTCACGCGAAATCAGTACTTTATGGTCGGCCTTCTCTTACTGCTGATCGGCGCACAATTTCGCCTGATCGATTCGGTAGTGCTGACGGAAAAAAGTGCGCGGTTTGTCGTGGAAAAGTTTGGACCGCAACCGCTGATGGTCGTGGAACCGTTAATGCAAGTCGCAGCCATCACTCCGATTGCTCCCGGAAAAATCATCCGGCCGCCCACCTGGGTCGGCTGGTTTTTGGTCTCTGTGGGCGCGGTCTTTGTGTTGCATTCGGTTATTCTGAGGCGGCCCGGCGGTTAGCCCTATCGCGCCGACCATCCGGCATATCTGCAATGCGCGTCATCGCGCGGGGCCAACCCGGCATGCACGAGTCCATAACTGCCGACCGCACCATGATATTCCGGGTGAGCTGCCTAGAGGGGCAAAAGGTAAACTGGCGGGCCGTCGTCTGCCGCAACATCGAGCAAAGTGAACCGCTGCGGTTACTTAACACGTTCGTGCGAAAGCTGGACCGTTATGGATTTCGTGACACCGGCCAGGACCTTGCCGCGGGATCGCGGAGCCTGCCGGGCACCTACCTCGCGGGCGGAAAAAGGAACGTTGACGTCGCCCAAAATGGGGTCTATGATGAGCGGTTTAGCAAGAAAATTAACCCGCCGGCCTTAATTATGAGCACGCACAATCGCATTACCCTCAACGAGTCGGGCGACGTCTCGGTCGTCAACTTTGTAGACCGAAAGATCCTCGACGAAACCAACATCCAGGAACTTGGCCGCGAGCTATTCGGCTTGGTTGAAAACGGCACCAAGAAGATTCTGCTCAACTTCAGCGCCGTCGAATTCCTGTCCAGTGCGGCGCTCGGCAAACTGATCACTTTGGACAAGAAAGTGAAAAATGCCAGCGGCCAGCTGCGGCTCAGCGATATTCGCCCCGAGATCTACGAGGTGTTCGCGATCACGCGGCTGAACAAGCTATTTGAAATCCACGACTCCGAGTCCGGGGCCTTGGAAACTTTTTGAGTACTTGAATTCGTACCATTCCCCTGTAGCTCAGTTGGTAGAGCAGGCGGCTGTTAACCGCCTTGTCCGAGGTTCGAGTCCTCGCGGGGGAGCTGATACCATTTTGGGGTAGGGGTGAATCATATCGTGGCACAGGCAAGTTGGTTCAGCTCAAGAGGACAGTCAAATGAGCTAGATCCTTTCAAAGGACACGCGGTCACGGTCCGCATCCGGCGCTAATTAGC
>JAYGDO010000426.1:0-8363 GCA_046582885.1 Pirellulales bacterium
CAGAAATCAGCAACTCCAGCCAAGTGAGGCCGTTGATGTGGATCCCCAAGTGGCAACGTGATCAAATCTGCGGCGTCGATTCGCCGCTGCCGACGCAGGCCGTATCGAACGAGGAATTTGTACCCCGCAAACAGACGCAGCAGCAGCGACAGTGGGAACGGCTAATCGGCGAAATGTCCGCCGAGAAGGCCAAAAAACTCGGCATGCAACGGCGGGACTTTATGCGCAGCTCGATGGGCATGGCGACCGCCTTTCTGGCATCAAACGCGGTCTTCGGCCCGAACTGGGAAGTCGACGCAGCCGAGACGATGGAGCCCACCGCGAGCGAAGAAAAGTTTCCTAAAGGCGAATACTTTGTCATGGACGTGCAAACGCACTTCACCGACGGAGTCGCAATCGGTTTTCGGCGGGCTGAGTTCATCCGCAACATGGGATTTAATCTGAAAGATAACGCCGACGCGTACAGTTTTGCCAACTATGTCAAAGAGATTTTCTTCGATAGCGAAACCAGCGTCGGCGTCATCTCCGGCGTGCCCGGACGGGAAACCAACAAAAACCTCGCCGGAAAAACCCTCGAAGGCCGTGATCGCCGCGGTGGCATTCTGCCCAGTTGGCTGATGTCAAAACGAAAGAACGAGCTGAACGAGCTGGCCGGCGGGACAAGATCGCTATGCCAAGGCAACTGCGCGCCGAACCATTATTGGGATCGGAAAAACAACGCGCCGGATTTTTCCGCTCTGTTCGATCAGATGGAGCGCGAAGTCAAGACGTACGGCATCGATAGCTGGAAGTGGTACGGGCATACCGATCCCGGCCGATCGGGTGACGGATTCCGCATGGACGACGAAAAGATGACTTACCCGTTTTACGAAAAGTCCAAGGAGTTGGGCCTGAAGGTGTTCAGCGTCCATAAGGGCTTCGCTTCGCAATCGCGGACACTAGGTCATTTCGCGCATCCAGGCGATCTTGAACAGTGCGCCAAGGATCATCCCGACCTGAGCTTCATCGCCTATCATTCCGCCCTCAAACATGGACCGGGCGAGCCGGGGTTCCGAAAAGACGGTTTTTACGATCCGACCACCGGCGACTTCGAATGGCACGCCGAATTGATGAAGATCAAAGAACGCAATCCGAAGATGAGCAACGTCTATCCGGAAATCGGTTCTTCGTTCGGACTACTAGCAATTCTGCACCCCGAGATGTGCCAGCATTTGATCGGAAAAAATATCAAGTTTTACGGCTCGGACCATGTGATTTGGGGTACGGATTGTCTCTGGTGGGGATCGCCGCAATGGTGCATTGATGCTCTGAAGCGTTTTCAAATCAGTGACGAGTTGTGCGAAAAGTTCGGCTATGAAAAACTGACCAAACAGGACAAAGCCAATATATTTGGACGGAATGCGGCCAAAGTTTACGGGATCGACGTAAAGGAAAAACTAAAAGCCATCCCCGGCGACGCGCTCAGCAGACTCAAAACAGCCTACCTCCACGGCGGTGGCCAGCGAGACAACGCGGCGCAGGGCTGGGTGAGGGCATAGCGCCTGAGAGATAAGCCCGAGAGATAAGCTGATGTGTCGGTCGTTACCATATGTGGCTGCTGCGGTATTGCTGATCGTCGGTTGGTCAGTCATCGGCGTGCTGCTAGCGGCGGCGGGCGACGAAAATAATTCCCGCCAAGTCGATCCGGCCGCGTGGGGAGACGATCACGTCGGCAAACCGCTGGAGACATATCTTACGGGTGATGAATGCCTGTTCTGCCATCGCAAAATCGGACCGGCGTGGCGCGACAATCGTCACCAGTTGACCATCCGCCCGGCCACAGCCGAAGAACCCGCCATCGCGACGCTACGGGCACATGCAAATGCGAAGGACTTCGCCACCGGCACGCAATACTTGATCGGCTCGAGACGTATCACACGTTTTCTGAAACGAACCAAGCAGTACGGCAAACTCGACATGCTAACGACTTCATTTGCTCCCAACAGTGCTGAATTGACGAACAGCGATTCGCCGGCGTGGGATAACAAATCGTTTGCAGACCGCTGTGCCGGCTGCCACACGACAGCCGTTCACACCAAAACGCGCGCGTTTTCCGCCGTCTCACTCGACTGCTTTAGCTGTCACGGCGACGTTGACCTGGCCCATACGAAAGACGTGAGCCGCGTCTTTCTCTCGAGTAAAAACACCAAACCCCGCCATGTGATTTCTATCTGTGGACAATGCCACTTGCGAGGCGGTAAGTCGAAAAGTTCGGGGCTTCCCTACCCCAACACATTCGTCGCCGGCGACAATTTGTTCCGGGACTTTCAGGTCGATTTTTCGGATGCCGCCATCAAAGCCCTGCCCGTAATTGACCGACATATCTACTTGAGCGGCCGAGATGTCGCAATCCTCAATCAATCGTCGATGACTTGCTTGACCTGTCATGAAGTCCACGGGCAAAGCACCGAAAAGCATCAGCAACTCGGCAGCTCGGCAATTTGCATTTCGTGCCATGTGCCGGGCACGGACAACACCACACTGAGAGACGCTGTCCGTCCGTCGAATAGACCCCGCGACCGCAGCCGCGTCTGCGACTATTAAAATCAGGAGACCGACCATGAGTGACTTTGATTTGGAACGACCGCTTGACGGCATAGCCGATGAAACCGACATCAGCCTCCGGGCGTATCTGTCCCGCATCAGCGACGAACGTCTGCGGGAATACAATCCGGCTTGGACCGACGAACAGCTGATTGAATGGGACGGTAACTTTCGTTCCGACGGTGCGTTGATGCTGGTGTGCTGCGAACGCGACATCGAGATCAAAGAGTATCGCACCGTTCTCGAAGAGCACATTCGCCGACGCGCAATCTAAAACGGCTGCGCAATACCAACAAAGTAGGAAATACGAACGTGAGTAAGATATCCCTGACCCTCGTCTGCTTTTTTGTCTCCTGTATGGGGCCTGCGACACTCGGTGCACAAGGCAATAAAAAGAATTTTGAAGTAGCGAATGACCTCACGTTCCGCGTCGCCGATATCGTCAGCGAAGGAACACGCTATACTTGCCCACCAGCGGGGCCACAGAAGTTAAAAAACTGGTTACCGTCAAAGGTATCACGCACTACGGGATCTACATCGAAAAACGCAAAGCGGCCCAGGAACTGGCGGTCGACTGGTTCGACAAGCATTTAAAGTAATCAGGCGACTCCGCAACGTCCGTCTCGCCGCGATAGACCCGCGAGCGGACGAAAGTTCGCCGTACACAAAAAAATATTCTGATGGGAAAAACTCTCTTCACCAATGTAAATGTCCTCGACTGCACGGGAGCGGACCCGTTCCGGGGCGAGGTACTCGTGGACGGTAGCCGCATCGCTGCGGTCGCCCGCGACGGCGAATCTTTGCCGCGTGACAACGCGATGATCGTAGATGGCGGCGGCGATTCAACGCTTATGCCGGGCCTGATTGAATCACACGCACATCTGAGCATCGACAATACCGACGATCTGGCCAAACTCGGCATGATCCCGTACGAAGAGCACACACTGCTGACGATGCATAATGCCCGCCTATACCTCGACCATGGCATCACCGGCTGCATCAGTGCCGCATCCGCCAAGCCGCGGCTCGACGTCGTAATTCGTAACGCGATCAATGCGGACGAAATTCCCGGCCCGCGGCTGTTGGCGGCCAGTCCGTGGCTGACAGTCACAGGTGGTCTTGGCGACATGCGAACGCTGCACATGCCCCACGTCGAGTCCATGGCGCTGGTGATTGACGGCCCGAACGAGTATCGGCGCGTCGCGAGAGAACTGATTCGCGAAGGCGTCGACATTATCAAATTGGTAATCTCGGGCGATTCGTTTGTGCCACACGCCGGTTCCGAAACAACCGTGATGAGTGAAGCGGAAGTCGCGGCGGCTGCCGATGTCGTTCACGCGCACGGCAAGCGGATGAGCGCCCACGCCCGCAGCGCCGAAGCGGTCAAACTCTGTGTTCGCTACGGAGTCAAGGTCATCTACCACGCCAACTTCGCCGACGACGAAGCGCTCGACTTAATCGAGGCGAACAAGGATTGGGTTTTTGTTAGCCCCAACATCGGCTTCACCGCGGTCGCGGCGTACGAGGGCGCGGAATGGTTCAGTGAAGAGCAAGTTGTGGCCAAGGGCTTTCGCGAAGAACTCGCCAGCGCGGCAAAGGTCGTGCAAGAGTTAAAGAGGCGCGGGGTGAGGATCTTGGGTGGCGGCGACTATGGCTTCAGTATCACGCCCCACGGCAACAACGCACGCGATATCGAACATTTCATCAACTACCTCGACTTCTCGTCCATGGATGCGATCCTGACCATGACAAAATACGGCGGCGAGGCGATGGATCTGCCGGACGAACTCGGACAAATTGATCCAGGATTCCTCGCCGATCTAATTCTGGTCCGCGGCAATCCCTTGGTGGATCCGGGCCTGCTGATCGATCAGGGCAACCTGCTCGCCATCATGAAGAACGGTCGGTTTCACAAACAACCGAAGGACAACCCCCAGTGACCAAATTCATGAATTCTTGGGGCGAAACAGCCGACGCCACAGCCTGAGAACTAAGTATCGTTCGCAGACTTCTCCCTTATTGTTATAATGGAGTGATCTTGGGCTGCTCCCCCCTAAATTCAGTCCGCACACCCGCATCGCATGCTTGCCAACAAGACCGGAATACGAGACGTCGCCCCACGCCGATCCGGCCGCGCCTTGATCGGGCTGATCGTTGTTGTCTGCATCGTGGCGACGGCCTTGATCATTTTTTTCACATCGCAGCGAAACGACGCCGCTTCCGACCAGACGGTTTTGCTGCATAAGGTCGAGCGCAGCGATTTCAGGGCATTCGTGACCGAGCCCGGGGATGTGGCCAGCCGCAACAATGTCGAAATCCGCTGCCGCGTCCGGGCCCGCGGTGCGGCCGGTACTCCCATCTTGCGGATCTGTGAGGAAGGGGTTGCGGTTCAGCCTGAAGATTTTCTTATCGAATTCGACGACTCCGTACTGCAACAGGAGTTGCTTCAGCAGAAAATCCTCGTCGCCAATGACAAAGCGATGCTGATTCAGGCGCAAAGTAATTTGGACAACGCCAATCGCACCCTGACCGAATACACGCAAGGCTTGTTCGCCCAAGAGCGTGACGTGATTGACACCGAACTGTTTGTCGCCGAGGAAACGCTGCAGCGGGCGGTCGCATATTCTGAATACAGCCGCCGACTAAACATCCGCGGATACCATACCGCCGCCCAGTTGAGCGCGGACCAATTCGCCGTCGAAAAAGCGAAAAAGGACCTCGCGACCGCAACACGCAAGCTGGACGTTTACGATCGGTTCACGCAGGACAAAATGGTCGGTGAATACGAGGCGGAAATCAAAAAACAACAGGCAAACCTCGAGGCCGCCACGTTCACGCTGGAATTAAGCCAGCAGAAGCTGACGGAAATTGGCCAGCAGATCGCGGCATGCCTGGTTCTAGCGCCGGCGGCCGGACAAGTTGTACACGCGAACGATCGCGACCGGCGTGATGATGCAAAAGTGATCGAGGAAGGAACCTTGATTCGAGAGAACCAAGTCGTGGTCCGACTTCCCGATCTCAAAAACATGCAGGTCGATGTCAAAATCAACGAGTCTCACGTCAACCGGATTGAACCGGGGCAACCGGCCGAGATCATTTTGGACGCGGACCCAGGCCAAACATTGTACGGCACAGTTGCCGAAGTGGCGCCGTACCCATTTCCGCTGAGGTGGCACGGTTCGCCAATGGAGTACGCCGCGAAAGTAACGATCACCGATCCGCCACCAACCATTCGCCCCGGCCAACGCGCCAAAGTGAAAATCATCTTCGATACGCAGCCTCAAGTTCTGCAAGTGCCGCTGGCCGCGGTCATCGAGAGAGACGAGCATCACTTCTGCCTTGTCCGGGGGGAAAAAGGCTGGCGGCCGCAAGCGGTCAACATCGGGACGAGCAACAATAACCAGGTCGTCGTTCTAGAAGGCCTGGCCGTGGGTGACGAAGTTTCGCTCACGCCGTTTCGCCACATTGAGCGAACCGATTTGCCGGACCCGCCGGACGACCTGGCGACCGACAAGGATGCTGAACAACGCGCGCCCAAACCGGCCGTTTCGAGATCGGCCGGCAAAGCTAGTCCGGCATCATGATGTTCTTTCATCTCCAAATATGGCGGCTAAGCGTCAAGAATCTGTACCTGCACCCCATGCGGTCATTGCTCACGGTTCTGGGCATCTTCATCGGTGTCGCCAGCGTTGTCTGGCTCCTGGCCATTAGCGAAGGAATCAGCAACGAAGCGCAACGCCAAATTGAGGAACTCGGCGCGACCAACATCATTCTCCGCTCGCGGCTTCCCGTTCAGGAATTAGCGACCGACGCGAACTTCTGGGTTCGCTACGGTATTCGACGTTCCGACGTGGGGGCGCTGATGAAGATTCCGACCGTCACAAATGCCTTCAGAATTCGAGAGACGAAGCGCGAGGCGCACTACGGAGGTGTTACCATCGACAGTCACCTGGTCGCCTGCACTCCCGAATACGCCGAGGTGATGCAACTCGAACTCGCCCAAGGTCAATTCATCACGGATATTCACGTCAAACAGCGCGACAACGTTTGCGCCCTGGCGGCCGGAACCACAAAAAAATTCTTTCCCCTTGGTGATCCGATCGGCAAGGTGATCCGCGTTCGCGATTTGCCTTACGTCGTCATTGGCGTGATGAAATCCCGATCGCCGATGGCGGGGATCGGAAGTTCGCTGGCCGCACAAGATTTTGCCAACGACATCTACATACCGCTGGACACGTTTTGGCAGAGAATTGGTGACCGCGTCCTGTTCGTCGGCGCCGGCACACGTAGCGGTGAAGAAATCGAGTTGAGTCAAATCACGTTTCAGGTTGCCGAAATCAAGGATGTACAGCCGACGGCCGTTGCGATCGCGCGGACCATGAAAAAGCTGCACACCGAAGAGGACTACGCGGTCGTTGTCCCGTTGGAATTGCTGGAACAGGCACGGACAACGCGATTGATGTTCATGATTTTCATGGGACTGATTGCCGCGGTCACGCTGACCGTGGGCGGTATCGGAATTATGAACATTATGCTGGCGACCGTCACCGAACGAACACGAGAAATTGGCATTCGTCGGGCACTGGGCGCTCGAAGAAACGATATCACGCGACAGTTTCTGGCGGAAACCGTCGTGCTCTCGATTGTGGGAGGCGTTACGGGAATTCTTGGCGGGCTAACCTGTCCATGGTTAATGCAGCAGATGCGCGATTTCCTGAAAAAAGCCGTACCCGAGGCGGTGAATAACCTGCCGCTGTCGATTCAAAACGTGACGCCGGAAATTGTACCTTGGTCGATCCCGTTGGCTTTTGGCATTTCGGTCGCGGTTGGGGTTGTCTTTGGAATCTATCCCGCCATGCGGGCGGCGCAAATGGATCCCATCGAAGCGCTCCGCCACGAATGATCCGGGCGTTTCAGGCAAACCAGAGGGGTGAGGACGCCGTCGCGCTGAAATAAAAAAGTATTGATTCGCCGAATAGTCTGCACCTGGTAGCTTTCGCGGTGCCGTTGGGCGTCGCGGGCCAATGGGCGTTAAGTATCGTTGAAACCACGACTTGAAGCTATTTTCCGCCAGGACTACAATCTTTGTAGTGGTGGTCGCCGGAGTGGCGACTCGGTTCTATCGGACCGGATGAAAGGTTCCGCCCATGTCCGCTCGTCTTTTTCGCGTTGATATGTCCGACTCGTCGCGCGACTTTGCCGCTGTCGCCACCGAGCCCGGTTTGGCAATGCTTGACGCGCAGCGCGTCAATTACGGCATCCTGCATAAATGGCTGGGAACGGCCGCAGCCGAGCCGGAACTGCACACCAACCAGCTCGTTAGCTGCTACATTCGCGAGGAAGAGCGGGGCCGGTTGGAAAATATCGTCTGCGCGCCGGCCACGAAAAAAGACCTGCAGGGCCCGCTTAAGGAGGATTTTGAAGAACTCGAACAAAAGCTCCGCAAGGCCCGGCCGGAATCGGCCACCGAGCAGGCCGTGCACCGCATCATCTCCAAGTCGTTCAAGGAATTGACGGCCGATTTGGAGACCAGCGATTTTCACCATTTCTTTTTTAAATACAAGCACGGCGGTGAGCCGTGGCGGCTGGTCTGGTGCTGGGGCTATCAACGCAAGGACATGGAGCCCGCGCGGACGCTGATTTGCACCAATCTGGAGTGCCACCAGCTGTTCGTACACAAGCCGAAAGGCAGCAAAAAGTGTCCCGCCTGTTCAACCGTCCCGGTAAAACGGCGGCAGGGTGCGGGGGTGCTGCTGCGGCCTTCCTATTTGCTGATCGCG
>JAYGDO010000441.1:0-6788 GCA_046582885.1 Pirellulales bacterium
ACTGCAAGGACTGCCCCCATCTTTCCTCAATTTGTTGACTAACTCCATCTCAAATTGCCTTTTTATGCCCATTTCCTTCGACAATAGCTACGTCCGTCTGCCGGACGCTTTCTTTACGCCCATCGAACCCACTCCGGTCAGCGCTCCGGTAATGATCCGGCTGAACCACGACTTGGTGACCGAACTCGGGATCGATGTCGCCAGGCTCGATTCCCCAGAAGGTCTTGCCATCCTTTCGGGCAGCCAGCGCGCGGACGGCTCCGAGCCTCTTGCCATGGCCTACTCAGGGCACCAGTTCGGCGGCTTTTCACCGCAACTCGGCGACGGCCGCGCGATTCTGCTCGGTGAAGTCGTCCGCCATGACGGCGTTCGCCACGACATTCAACTCAAAGGCTCCGGCCCGACGCCATTCTCGCGACGCGGCGACGGACGCTCAGCGTTAGGTCCGATCTTGCGCGAATACATCGTCTCGGAAGCCATGGCCGCCCTCGGTGTGCCAACAACCCGTGCGCTCGCCGCCGTCGCAAGTGGTGACAATGTACTCCGCGAAGGCCTCATGCCCGGCGGAGTTTTCACCCGAGTCGCACAGTCGCACATTCGCGTTGGCACTTTTCAATGGTTCGCCGTCCGCCAGGATCACAACAACTTGAAGATTCTCGCCGACTATGTCATCCAGCGACATTTTTCCCACGTGCAGCACGACGAAAACCCTTACCTCGCTTTGCTCGACGGAGTGATTGAGCGGCAAGCCAAACTGATTGCCCTTTGGATGCAGTTCGGATTCATCCACGGCGTGATGAATACGGACAACATGAGCGTCTCGGGCGAGACTATCGACTACGGTCCGTGCGCTTTCATGGACATCTACGATCCGTTGAAAACATTCAGCTCGATCGATCACCAGGGACGTTACGCCTTTGCCAATCAGTCCTCGATCGGCCATTGGAACGTGACCCGCTTCGCCGAAACGCTCTTGCCGCTGCTTGACGAAGATCCGAAACGATCGGTCACCCAAGCCGAAGCTGCTCTCGGCACGTTCGCCGAAATCCACCAAACTGAAGTGCAAGAACGTTTCACGGCAAAGATTGGTATCGAAGCTGGCGACAGCGGCGACTGGAGCATGGTGGAAGCATTGCTGACAGCAATGGCAGATGGAGAGGCCGACTTCACTCTCGTGTTCCGCCATCTTTCCGACGCGCTTGAAAGCGGCAACGACGACGACGTCATTCCCCTTTTCAACCAACCCGCGGCGATCGTCGAGTGGTTGAACGTTTGGCGGGCACGGCTGCACAATTGCGACCGCAGCCAGGCCGTTGCCTTGATGCGTCGGACGAACCCAGTCTTCATCCCGCGCAACCATCGCATCGAGCAAGCCATCAAGGCTGGCAACGGTGGCGACTTTGCACCCTTTCATCGCCTTAACGAAGTGCTGCAACACCCGTTCACCGCACAGGCGGAATTGACCGAGTTCGAAGTCGCACCGGCGCCCGATGAAGTCGTGCATGCGACCTTCTGCGGAACCTGAGACAAGCATCGAGCCGGTTCTCGGTGGTTCAGCCTGAAACTCGCGGCTATTTATTGAGGCAGCATTTTTGTACTTTTTGCCGCTACCGCACGGACATGGGCTGTTTCTTCCTACTCTCTGGTCTCTCGATTTTATAGGAGGATTCTCGTCGGGTTGCTGATCGTCGTAGACCTCACCGGTGATATCTTGGAACTTCTCCAGGTATGCCCTCGACTGTTCATGCTCCCCCATATTCTCAAGCACGAAAGCCAATACCCCGTAAACCTCGGCGACAGTTGGGTGCTGCTCGCCGTAGATCTTCTTCCAAAAAGTTATCCAATCCCTCACCCATTATCTGGGCCGACTGGATTCGGTTTAGGGGGCAAGGTCAACTCTTGGTTCGCCGTTCGCTACTTCTCGGCAACGACTTCGACACCGCAGAGGAGCGGTTCTCCCTTCCGTGGTGAAAACGTCAACTTCATTTCCGCCGCGCTCAACGTGACCCGAACCTGACTCACAGTGGCGCGATTGGTTCCTCTGGCCAATCGAGCGGGGTCGATGTTCTCCAGTGTGGGGCCGTCGTCGATCTTCACATCGAAGACTCGTTCGCCCGGTTTCTTCCTTGCGACTTCTGCGAAGTGCAGTGTCACGCGAAAGGACCGTTCTGTCTTGTCGTCCCCGCCGAGTGGAATGCGCAGTTCTCGCAGACCGACAACTCCCGAGGAGCAGATCCAAGGCAGTTGCTGTTCACTCGCGGCCGAGATGCGCGAGGCGTGGTGTCGGAAATAGCGCAGGTTCTCGCCCGTGACTTTCACGGGGACCTTCGGCGACGCCCCGCCGACGCTGGGATGGTCGATCCAGAGCGTGCCGTCGTCCGTACGTCGATCACCGGGGGCGCCGAAGTTGATTGCCAGCCGCTGGATGGGATCGTTGTCGTCGAACCCGAACGGCGTGAAGGTCCACATCTCGACCTCGGGCATGTGGATCAGTCCCAGCGACGTCTGATTCTGATAGGCGCAACCACAGGTACGCGTGTAATCGGGTGCCGAGAGGACGCCGCCGGCGACGATCAGGTTGTTCGTGCAGCTTGAACGAAATCCGCCGAGGTTCCCGGTCCCGCCGTCGCGAGCCAGGTCGTAGTACCCCGCGGCTCCCGAGCGAAACAGCAACAGGTTCCGGGAACATTGAGGCGTGTTGCAGCCGTAGTTCCGCTTCCAGCCCCAGGTTGTCGACTTGCCGCTGATCGGGTCAAGTCTCTGGAGTGGCTTGCCTGTCAGCAGATCGAACCCGCGACCGGTCGCATTGAGAATTCGATTGGGCAACACCATCGCCGGGCCGTTTTCGCCGGTCTTCCAGACCTGCTTTCCGTCCGCAGCGCGCAGCGCGCGCATGCCGCCCGGCTCGCCGCGGAGCACATCGCGACCGGGGCGTCCCGTTTCAAACAGCAGGTCGTGCTTGTCGGAATAACTCAGCCACGTCCCCATCACTTCGTCATCGGTCTTCCAAATCGGCTTCCCGGTCTGCAAGTCCAGCGCGTACAGGCGAGAGGATCCAGACGGCTTGCGGCCACGGCGTTCGAGCCGTCGAATCTCGAATTCCGACAACAGATCGACGCAGTACAGCCGACCGCCACCGACACAAATGGCATTGTTACGAAATTGGAACTCGGCATCGATCGACCAGAGCGGCTTGCCCGTCTTGCGATCGAGCACTGCGAGTCGCTGGCAACTGATGTAGTCTTCGTATTGCCGTTTCTCGCTGTCGGCGTCGGTGTCCAGATCGCAACCCAGAATCAGGACATCGTCGGCAGCGTTGATGTAGCAGAGTTCGGGAGCCGTTCCGTTGTCCTTCGGCAGCACGTACTCAATCAGCGTCTTGCCGGTCTCGAGGTCGAGCCGCAGGCATTTCCTGCCGTAGAGCACATAGACCCCGTCGGAGACCGAATTGTAGTTGGCCCCCGTGCCATTGGCACCGGGGTGGTGCCCGGTGTTGTTGTAGAGCTTGCCGACTCCGGGCAGGGCTCGCTCCCAGAGAACGAGCCCCGTGTAGATATCGACGCAACGCAGCAGATCGGGCCCTTCAATGATCAGCTGGCCGTTAATAACCTGCGGCTGCGGACCGTGACCGTGTCGCGGGAGAATCGGTTCGTGCGACGGCCCGCCGAACCACAACACCCCCAGAGGTGCCTTGACACGCGTGTCGCGCGACGCGCGCGTGTTCGCGGCATCGGCGTGCTCGTGGGTCCAGTTCGCGCTGCCGGGCGGCGCGCCCACTCGCGTAACAACGAGTTGTGAAACGTCACCGTCAAGTTCCGCCTGTGGCGGTTGGGATTTCCGGAGCAGGTTGACGAGCTTGCCGTGGGATTCCAGATAGAAAACCGCCTTCCCGCCGTACGGTCGCAGCACGGCATACAACTTTTCGACAGCCACCTTGTCGGCGGTCAACCAATCGGCGTCTCCCGGCGCAGCGATCGTCAATCGAGCGAGATAGGGCGGCAGTCCGGCGGTCTGCGGGGTTCCGCGATGAATCGAGCACCGTCGACCATAGAGACCCGCGTCGACGAATCGCTTCCGTGCCGCGGCGATCTTGGTTCTGTCAGGTTCGACTGCAACGACGAACAGGTTACTCTGCGCGATCAGCTCGGCCGCGAGACCGCCGTCTCCGATGCCCCAGACGACACAGTAACCGGAAGTCGCACCGGTCGACTGCAAAATTGATTTGGCCAGCGCCCGCTGCTTGTTGCTGCTTTGAATCGGCTGTGTCACAGGGGCGTGCCGTCGTGATTCGATTCTCTCTCCACCGAAACAGTGAATGCGGCCTTCGAGCGTAACCGCGAAGAGACGGTCATCGGCGGCCAGCAGGCGGACGACGTGACCGTCCACCTCGGTCTGCCATGAGGTCTCTTCTTTGGCAGGCTCGCCTCCGCTCGGCGCGTCGATTGCATACAGGCGACGCTTCTCGGCTCCATAGAACCGCGATCCCGCACGGATCATCTCCGTCAGCGAGGGAGCATCGATCTTGAATTCGTCTGGGGGGAACTCGAGCGTCCGTTCGGTTCGTTTGCGGCCACGGCTATCCTTGGTTTCCTTCGTCTTGATACGTGGAATGTCCGTCTTGCGAATCGAACCGCCGCCGGCCAGATATAGGCTCTCCCGATCGAACGCGATCGGACCGCGCAGGCTGCCGCAACTGTCGCCGTTTTCGAGATCGCAGGCTGCACCGTTGTTGATGAAGAGACGACCGACGGCGAAAACGTCCGATCCACCGCTGCGACGCCCGTGGTGGTAATAGAGTTGCTTGCCATTCTTGCGATCAAGACAGGCTGGCACACTGCGTCCGCTGGGGACGAGCAACTTGTCTCCTGAAACGCAGAGGGCCCCCTGCGGCGTGACACCCGCAAACGAATAGGCCCCATGCGGCTGAATGATGTAGTTGGTGCCGTCCCCGTCGTTCGTCCAAACGCTATTTCCGGTCTCGGCGTCGACGGCGTGAATGAAGATCCCCATGAAAGGCCAGATGCTGGCCGCGAAGTAGATCGTCGAATCGGCCAGCACCGGCCCGCCACGGGCAGGCCACGCCGAGATCAGGCGACCGTTGCCGACGATCTTATGAGTCGGCGGCCCACCAAGAAACTTCCAGATCTGCTTGCCGGTCTTCGCATCGAGGCAATACAGGCAACTGTCGTCACTGACGAAGTAGACCTTGCCGCGATGTGCGATCGGTGCAAAACGGACGGGTCCTTCCGCGTGAAAGATCCAGTTCCGTTCGCCCGTTCTCGTACCATAGGCCGTAACGCTGTCGGTCAACGACGACGCTACGAACAGTTGATTCCCCGCGACGACCGGTTCGTAATTGCGATCAAAGACCATCTTCGCCTGATCGGGCCAGGCGGTCTTCAATGCCGGCAACTCCAGCACCCACTGCGGATGTAGGTCGGCGGGCAACTCTTGTGCGGTCGCAGCGCCCCGACCGGCGTCATGCCGCCACATCGGCCAGTCTTCGGCGGCAGCCCGGCTGCCGATGCACAGCAGCGAGAGGAATTGACACCATCGAATCGAAACCGTGATCGAGCGGGACATACGCAGGCCCCCTGGTATTTGACCGACATTTCCCAGACGGAATCCGTTCTGACTACACTGGCGGTCAGTTGAGCTGATGATATCCGCGGATGGTGTGATCTTCCACGTTTTGGTGTCGTTCTTGCCCGATTCAACCGTCTTCCGATGGCCAGAATCGCTGAAAATGAGTCTGGAACGTACCATCCCCGCATTTTGTTTTCAACCTGCTTGACCCGCCCCGCCCACGATTCACTGATCTGAATACGTCGGGGACCAAAACTCTCGTGCTTACCTACGCGGAAGATCGGCGCGGTCTCGCCGCACGGTTCACTCCTGAAACACTCCCAGTGTTGGGGGGGCATCACCGCAGCCCCGCGAGAACTGCTGCCCGCCAACCTAAAAGAAATGCCCCGACACGGCTGCCAGACAGCCTGTTGCGGTGCCGGCGGCGGCCGCATGTGGTTCGACGATCCGGCCACCGAACGCATCGGTATCAGCCGGGTCGCCGAAGCTCTCGACACCGGCGCAAAAACAGTCGCCGTCTCCTGCCCGTTTTGTCTGACGATGATGACCGACGGCGTTGCCGCCAAGAACCGGGAAGTAGAGGTCTGCGATATCGCCGAGCTGATGATGGATGCAAACGCTTAACCTTGGAGCAAACCAGATCGCTGACACGCGGGTTCGCTTTCTCGCCGTCTCCACTAGCGCGGGTTTTATAACCCCACTCCTGACAGTAAAGGAACGTTAATGAACCAACGCCCACGATGCCAGCATCCCCTCGCCCGGCTTTGCAAATGCATTTGACCGGGCCGTCTCGGCGAGACTATAATTCGCTGTGATATGCGCACACGACGGGACAACTCGCCGCGATGGTGTTCGCTTTGCGCGGCGGCTGCAATCGTCCTAGCAGTCTCGGGGAACGGGAGTTTTGCCGAGGACCTCCTGGTGAAGCCGGCCGAAGTGGCCTTCGACCATCCCGATTCTTCCGCGCAGCTCCTCGTTAGCGCTGTCTCGTCCGACAACCGCGTCGTGGATCGGACACACGAGGTTCAATTTAGGTCCCTCGATCCGGCTGTGGCTGTCGTCAACTCGCGCGGCGTTGTGATGCCACGTGGCGATGGACAAACTCAGATCGTCGTTGTCGATGGCGGGGACCGTGTTGCGGTTCCGGTCCGCGTTGAAGGCTATGCCAGTCCGCGCCGCGTGTCGTTCCGCGACGAGGTGCT
>JAYGDO010000442.1:0-2260 GCA_046582885.1 Pirellulales bacterium
CCTTGTCCTTGGCGGCGGCAAATTCCGGATTCTCGGCGGAGGCAATGACGGAAGCCGAGGCGGCAACACAGCATAAAAAAAGTCTCTGGATGTACATGAGGTCCCTTCTTAATGCAGATCGTAACGGGCTTGGTGATTTACATTTTGACTTAAGCAAAACCGCTGCTGCTGCGGCGAGCGATATTCTGGAAGTCGGACAAAGCACGCCACCGGTGAATTTGTGGCACCTGCAAAACCAGCGAGGCGTCGATGAACGTGCCCGTCAAGGGAGCGAATAGTCTACTTCCACGTGTTTTGTTTAACGGGCTTTCCGTTCGTCGTCAAAATTTGAAAATGGTGAAAGCCGTGCTCCATTCCCGAGTAACGCCAGACGACCTTTTTTTCGCGTGTGACTTCGAACAGTTTCACCCGATCTCCCTTGGCGTGGTAGCTGGAAATGACGGTGTTGCCGTTGGGTAATCTCTGGGCGCCGCAGGCATCATCGAAGAGTTTTTCTCCCAGGTCTTCGTCCGTGACGCTCCAAACAATCGTTCCACTTGCGTCCGTCTCGATGATGCGGTTGCCATTCGTGCAGGCGATCAGGGTGTTGCCGTTTTTTAGGCGGATGGCGGTAAACGGCCAATCGCGCTTGACGCGGCCCCGCTCATCGGTGGCGATCGTGCGAACGACCTTGCCGGAGTCGGGGTTGTATTCCTTCACGGCGAAGTCAAGCAGATGCGGCGCGATGTAATTGCCGTTAGGCAGTACACGGAGCATCCGTGTTTGCATATGAACGTTTTTTTTCTGGCACTGCAGCGGGGTCATTTTGACCACTTTTCCGCCCCGGTTGATCACGACTGCCCGCGGCTGTGGTCCCAGTTCGGCGACGAGTAGCTTGCCGTCCGGTAGCGGTTGCACGGTGCTTGTTTCCTGCTGCTGTCCTTTGTATTGAAACACGATTTTCTTCGTTTTACGTTCGACCTCCACGACCCCGCCGTTGGGAAATCCCTTCGTCCGGTAAAGTGCCAGCAGTACATTTCCGTTGGGTAATACCCAGCCGTCACTGGCCGGCATATCGAACCGCCACTCGATCTTCCGGTCCTCACTGATGATTACGGCCTTGTTAGCGTTACCCACGCCGAGAAATGAATGTTGGATGGCATCATCGTCGGCGTGGCTCGCCGCGGCCGCCAAAAGAACCAATGGGAAAAAGAGGAGTTCGAGCAATGAGATGCCCCAACGGAATGAAAGAAACCGGTTTTTGTCGAATTTCGCAACGGTGCTGTTCATGGTGTGCATGCTCCTTAGGAATCCGTGGGCCGCAGTCGCCGCTGCCCTAGTGTAGCTGAAAGTCCGATTAAATCTCTACGGTCGGCGGTCCGGGCGGACGGCGGTAAACGGTGGTGATAGGGGGCCGTGCTGTCCATGTTCGCGGATTCATGGCAGCCTGAAGAATCCGTCGAATTTTGCTAGAATGGTCGGTAGGACCGGCGATCTTCGCGGTTTTGGCCGCGGGGGCGGTATTTGGGGACATTATGCAACGTTCTGTATTCTTTTCGGTCTGGGCTTTCTGCTGTTTCTCATCTTGCTTTGCCGAAACGGGGCAACCTGCCAAGCCGCGTTTGATGACGCGGTGGGCCAAGGACGTTTCGCCCGACTCGCCACATCCTGAATATCCACGGCCGCAAATGGTGCGAAAGCAGTGGGCGAATCTCAACGGCTTGTGGGATTATGCGATTGCGGATAAGGATACCGAGCAACCGAAGCAATTCGCTGGCAAAATTCTCGTGCCATTTTGCGTCGAATCGTCGTTAAGCGGAGTGGCACGCCGGGTCACAGCCGAACAAGCGTTGTGGTATCGCCGCACCTTTACAGTGCCGGCGAATTGGAAGAAGCAACGCGTGCTGCTCAACTTCGAAGCCGTGGATTGGGAAGCCACCGTTTGGGTCAACGGTCGCAAGATCGGCTCGCATCGCGGTGGGTACGATCCTTTTTCCATCGATGTTACCGACGCCTTGAAGCCAGACAGCAACGAACTGATCGTCCGCGTTTGGGATCCGACCGACCAGGGCAGCCAACCTCGCGGCAAGCAACGCTCGGACGCACGCGGCATTTGGTACACGCCTGTTACCGGCATTTGGCAAACCGTGTGGCTGGAACCAGTGCCGCGTTCCTACATCGAATCGCTCAAGATTGTCCCGGACGTCGATAAGAATGAAGTCGCTATCACCATTCAGCATCGCGGCTCGAAAAAAGTTCGCTTGTTCGCTCAAGCCGGCGG
>JAYGDO010000446.1:0-8449 GCA_046582885.1 Pirellulales bacterium
TTATGAACCGCGCCGAGATCAAACTTATAACCGGCCGGCAAGTCAAGTCACGGACGGAACAGGATCGAATCCCCAGCCATTGAATTCACCGCCGCTGACCGGGCCGGCCGCTCCGCTGCCGCCGGGTAATGTGGAATTACCGGGTACCGCGGCGAATGAATCCGGCGGGCAGATACCGCCGCAGCCGGCAAACACACCGGCGAGTCAGCCTAGCGTGTTTGCCAATCCGGCCCCGGTTCCCGCGGCGCCGACCACACAACTGTTAGACGAAGCGGCTCAGGCCGACGAGCGGCTGAAGCGGCAAATTATCGCCCAAGTGCAACTGCAATCTCGGCAGGCGCTGGACCTGCGCGAACAGGAACCACTGCGTGCGGTGGGCCTGATCAAGCAAACGCGTGCGATGGTCGTCGAATCGGCGCTGGAAAATGAAGATAAACAGATCTTGTTGAGTCGCGTCGACCAAATGATCGCGGAAATGGAGAAATACGTCGAGCAGCACCGTTCTGAGATCGAACTCGACCAGCGCAATCGCGAGATTTTGGACGACCTCTCGCGCCGCCGTGAATATACCGCGGAAGTGCAGCAACGTCTTGGAAAGCTGGTTCAGGAGTACAACCAACTGCGTAACGAGCGCCGATTTTACGAGGCCCAAGCCAAGGCCAAAGAGGCCCGCGACTTGATGCCCGACGAACCGGTCGTCACGCAAATGTGGGAGGAAGTCAAATTTCACCAGCGATACATCAATAACGAATTGCTCAAAGAAGCAAAGGAAACCGGCGTTTGGGAAACGTTGGACGATGTCGAGAAGTCGGCTATCCCGTTCAGCGACAAAAATCCCATCGTCTTCAATGAAGGAATTTGGAAAGAGCTTTCGGCCAGCCGCAAACGATATGCCGGTGACGGCAAACGCAAACGACATCCCTCTGAAGTCGAGATACAGCAGAAGCTCCTGTCGCCAATTTCGCTACGCTTTAAGGAAGCACCACTGGGCGAGGTCATTGACTACATGAAGAAAGTCAGCGGGATCAATATATTCATCGATCCGGAAGGGTTGGTTCAGGAAGGAATCCATTTATCGGATCCGGTATCCCTGGATCTGCCTAACCAAATCTCGTTGGGCAGTGCTTTGAAGCTTTTGCTGGAACCGCTCAAACTGGATTACGTTGTCACCAACGAAGTCCTGAAAATCACCAGCGACCAGCTGCGTGATCGCACCGTGTACTCAAGGATCTACAACGTTGCGGACTTGGTGATTCCGATACCCAATTTCGTACCACACAACCAGCTGGGGCTGCCGAACGAATTGGCCCAAGCCTACTCGAGGACGAATCAAAACTTGGCGGGCGTAGCGGGTTTTGTGCCTCCGACGTTTACGATGTCCAGCGGCGCCAACCAGGCGAACATTGCCACGCCGGACGGTACGCTGGCGCAGGCGGGTGGCGGTTTTGCGAGCGGCCCCGGACAGGCGGGCGGCGGCAGTCAGGCCGATTTTGACGCGCTAATCGAACTGATACAGACCACGATCGAGCCGGATTCTTGGGACGAAGTCGGCGGTCCCGGTTCGATTGCCGAATTCGAAACAAACCTGAGCCTGGTAATCAGCCAGACGCAGGAAATCCACGAGAAAATCACCGACTTGCTGGAACAACTTCGACGGTTGCAAGATTTGCAAGTTACGATCGAGGTGCGGTTTATCACCTTGAGAGATAATTTCTTCGAACAAATCGGAATCGATTTTGACTTCAACATTGACGACAACGTAGCCACAATTCGTGGAGATGATACCGGCCAATCCAACTTTTTTGGCATTGATCAATCCCACCAACCGACGCAGCCCGGCCCGCTGAATGCGGGCGGCCAGCCGTTGCCGACACAAAACGGTTTGAATGATATCCAATTCCGGCAAGGCACCTTTAACACCGTTGCGCCGCCACCGTTTGCTGGCTTCGATCCGGCATCGGCGACGACGTTTGGTATTGCGATTCTCAGCGACATCGAAGCGTACTTCCTAGTGGAGGCCGCGCAGGGCGATAACCGGACGAATATCACCCAGGCGCCAAAAGTGACGCTGTTCAACGGCCAGGCGGCTTCGATTTCGGATCAAGTGCAGAGGCCGTTCATTATCAGCGTGACGCCTGTCGTGGGTGATTTTGCCGCCGCTCAAGCGCCGGTGATCGCTGTCTTGGGTGAAGGTACGACGTTATCGGTTCAGGCGGTTGTTTCACAGGACCGGCGGTTTGTGCGGTTGACGCTGATCCCATTCTTCAGCGACATTCAAGATGTCTCGACGTTCACGTTCACCGGAAAGAAATCGAAGACGACAAATCTGCTGAACACGACTCAAGATGCGGATGGCAATCCGCTGACGTCGAATAGCGATTCGTCCAATGAGTTCGTGGAGGGCACGACACTTCAGTTGCCGACCTTCGCGTTTACGACTGTAACCACAACCGTAAGTGTACCGGACGGCGGTACGGTACTGTTGGGCGGAATCAAGCGTCTGCGCGAGGCACGCAACGAACAAGGAACACCGTTCCTCAGCAAACTGCCATATATCAGCAGGTTGTTCAAGAATGTGTCGGTGGGCCGCGAGGCGGAAAGTCTGATGTTGATGGTCACGCCGCGTATCATTATCCAGGAAGAGGAAGAGGAAAAACTCGGCCTCGCCCTGCCGTAACATAACGGTCCGGCCACCACAAAATTTCAACAGCCCGACTTTTTCGAAAGGCCGGGCTGTTTTAGTATGTCGGTCGGTTTCATGCCCTTATCTGGAGGAGGAGCAGTGGTGACTCGACGGTGGGCGATTTTGTTGGCGGGGCTGTTCGGCGGCCTGGGGGTCGGCATCGGTGCCTACCATGCGCACGGCCTGGAGGCGATGCTTGAGCGCAGCGTGGCTGTCGGTGAGATCGAGGACCGGATGAGAAACGTTGAAATCGGTGTGCGGTATCAACTCATCCACGCGGTCGCATTGCTGGCGGTCGGCGCGATCGCCGAGCGGCGTTCCTCCAGGTACCTCGCCGTCGCGACGATTCTGTTTGCAATCGGTGTGACTTTGTTCTCGGGCGGCCTGTATCTAGTCGTCTTTGCCGAAAATCTCAGCCATGCGGCGATCATTCCCGTGGGCGGTGCGTTGATGATCGGCGGCTGGGTGCTGGTTTTCGTGCACGGCTGCCGCCGCCGGCCGGCCTCGTCGGAGGATCGACTCGCGGCTGGCAGATCTTAAAACCTATTTGTCGACGCGCCGTTCACGAAGCCGATTCGGTTCTTGGCAACAGTCGCAGGGGCCAAGTTCAAACATGACGATCGCACAGACGTCGCACCAGTAGTCGAGTTGAAACTTGCCGTCCTTCTTAACGGCGTAAACACGAATCACTTGGATTGAAGGCAAGCCCTGGTAGCGGCGTACGAGTAGCTCCACGTCCAAGCCGCGCAGCCGACGGTCGATGCGGAACGCGCGGCCCCGGGTATCTTCGACAAGTGGGTGCAATTGACCGGCCGCCGTTTCCAACGCGAGAATACGCTGCCTGGACTCGGGGACTGTGGTGATTCCGTAGCGACGCTTGAGCGCCTCGTTGAGCCAGACAACACGACCGCGTAACGCCACGGTTTCAAATGTCGGTTGTGGCGTTTCTTCCGCAAACGCCGTATCGACAAACAGCAAAACCAAGCCGGCGGTAGCGGTGGCAAAGAGTAGTCGGTTCATCAGTTCCAGGCCGGACAAAGTTATTCTTTCGCGTGGCCGGCGACGACCAGGTCGACACGCAAGTTCGACGTCTTGTCTCCGGCGACCGTCTTGCCCTGGATTTGAACGATCCACCAATCGCCATCCTCATTGTGCCGAATGGCTGGCAGCACGTCGGCGGTGGTTGGTTTAAGTAGACAAATCAGTGCTGGATGACTCGCTTCCAGTGCTTTAGTACTTAGTTTGACGAGTTCCTTCGCGTTCATCACAGCCGCCAACTTATCATCGTTCGCGTTGACCATGAGCAAAAAATCGCGAGTTGGAAATGTGCCTTCATGATTTCCATCGATGGGTTGCCGAGCGTACCGCAGTGTATAAACGCCCCGCGAAAGATCGCGATCGCGAAACTCGCCCGTCTTTCGACTCAGGGCGATAACACCTACGAGTTGGCCCTGCCCAAAGGGGTACAACACTTCATCGGAGGGCTTGAACGATGCCGGAATCCGCCACTGCTTACACGGCCAAATCTGGCAGACGGTGCGACTTTTTCCCCGCATGATGGTCAAGCCTGACTCGGCAATTTGGGCGGCGACTGCCTCTGATAAGCTGCCGGCGGGCGGACCTTGCTTGAGCACTTCGATCCGATGGTCTTCGGCCTCTGCGAGGGAATACGCAAAGGTCACGGACAGTGTTGCCGCAACCGTCTTCCAAAAATTACCATTCATGTTATCCGCCCTGGTTGCCCCGGGAACGAAACGTCGGCGAGGCAGTTAACGAGGAAATTAGCGATCCCGCGTTCCCGAAGAAATTCAATTATTGGTATGTAAAAGTCGCCATATAGGCGGTGCGCGACCGCGGGATGGACCATGTTGTGCCCAGTCCCCTCGCTTTGACATCGCCGGTGATCGTCACACCGGGAGCATAATTCTCGACCGCTGCCAGCGGTGGGTAATAAGCCGATTCGTTTGAACAAATGCAATCGCCCTTGCGGGCTTTGCGCGTGGTGAGTTCGACAGAATTTCCTGCGGAAAGACGACCGGAAAGCGTCGAGGTGTCGAGCGTCATCTCGATAGGAGCGTATGAAATGCGTGCGATCGCATCCGCGGCTTGGCCGATGTTTTGTTTGGCAAAATCGATGAGCGCATCCCGCTGGCGCGAGTCGGCTCGTCGGTCCACGATGATCAGCGACCGCACCACCTTTGCGTCTTTAATGCCTTGAAATCCAAGGGTTTGGTCTGCGCGGAGGACAACGACGACATTCAGTCCTTGCAAGTCGACACGGTTGTGCGCCCCTTCGCGAATATTCCACGCCATAACGGCGTCTTTTCCTGCCAGGCCGACTTCGCCGTTGGCGAAACAAGGTCCCGTGTAGACTTGGCAAGTCCGTGCTTCCAGATAGTGACCGCTTACCTCGGCTGACGCGGTTTGCGTGAGGATCACGGCGGCCGCCGCAATTAGCACAACACATAAACGAAGCATGACAGACCCCTTTTCGTCTTTAAGTTTAACCGGGTCGCGCGGGACTTAGATGGTTTGTGTGCCGTTCGAACTCGCCGCAACGGGGCAGCGTGCCGTCAAATTTGCGTTCCCCCCTGGCTCGCAGCCGAACGGTCAACGCTTCATTCTAGTTTGTCCGTGTGGCAATGGTCCAGTCGGAAGCAGTCGATTGAGGAATGCTCGAGTTTAGCGGGGCCGCTTGGCTTGACGGCTGCATGCCTTATCGTAATCGGCAGGCGTGTCCAAATCCTGGTGGATTTCGATGCTTGGGCATTGCAATTCGTAAACTTCGTTGCGGCGAAGTACGCTGTCGACTCCTTCGTCGGCGCTCAATTGATGAACTTCTCGCTGAACTCGCCACGAAAACAGGACCGGATGTCCCCGCCGATCATTGTACGTGGGCGCCAGGATGGCAGCAGGACAATCCGAATAAACCTGCAGCAGGCGATCGACGACATTTTCCGATAGCTCCGGCATGTCCGCAGGCGCGAGCAACCAGGCGTCTGAATCGCATGGCGCGTATTGCTGTTCGATGTGTCGCAAGGCGATCTGCACAGACGTTTTCATTTGTTCGGGATCGCGCGAGGGGACAACGACCTCTGCACCCGCTTGACGGCAAATGTGGATTAGCTCAAGGTCGTTCTGCCGAACGACGACGACAATGCGATCGACTTGGCTTTGTTGCCAGCGGCTGAGCACCGACTCAATCACCGTCGCATTCCCCCACGGCAACAGCAGTTTGTGACGGCCCATGCGCGAACTGCGCCCCGCGGCTGGGACGACCGCAAAACTTCTCAACGGCTTATTCACGGCCGGCAACCTCTTCTATGACCGGGATCGGTTGCGGCCGGCCCGGCACTTCGCCTCCACGGTTGCGGTGCGAAACGAGTTCGGCGGCGATGCTGACGGCAATTTCGGCGACTGTCTGCGAGCCGATGTCAACGCCGACCGGTGCAAAGACGTTCGCTAGAGCAGCGGAGGAGACATTCTGTTCGGCAAGCTCTTCGAAAATCAGTTTGATCTTGCGGCGGCTGCCGATTAATCCGACGTAACGGGCGCCGCGGTCTGCCAAATGAAACAAAGCTCGCGCGTCGTTGTTGTGCCCCCGCGTGACGATCAAGCAATAGGTGTCCTGAGTGACATCAATATCGGGGAGTACATCGTCGTTTTTGCCGATGATGCACCGTTGCGCTCGTGGAAACCGTTCGGCCGAAGCAAATTCAGGCCGGTCCTCGACAATCCATACGTCGAAGTCCAATTCCGCGGCTATGTCACCTACGGCTTTGCCGATGTGTCCGCCGCCAACAATGATTAACCGACAACGGGGCAGCATTGGCAAATAGGCGACGCCACTTTCCACATAAGGTTTTGGCCGATCGGATAGTGATCGCAAACGAGCACGGATCGCGACGGCTGCGTCATCCTCTAAGTCTTGCGGCATTGCGGAAACGAACTGGCCGCCGGAATCGAATAGAACGCTGAATGGAACCGCTAGCGTTGCCTGTTGCTCATCGAAAGCGATGGCTTCCGTTCCGCCGCCGTTTTCCGCGACTTCGGCAAGTTGCATGAAGTAAGAGCACAGCTTCTCGTTGTGCAGTGGGACTACGATCGACGTCATCCGCCCTCCGCAGATTAAGCCGTCGTCCCAGCCGTAATCGTGATCCAACTGAAAAGTCGCGATTTCGGCGGCGCCCGTTACCAAAGACGCCATCGCGCGGCGGCGGACCTCTGCTTCGACGCAGCCGCCACCAAGGGTTCCAACTTGGTTGCCGTTGGCGAAAACGAGCATCGCCGCGCCAGCTTTTTGTGGCGTTGATCCGCGGGTTTCGACCAACCGGCAATAGGCCGCCGATCGCCCGTCTTGGATCGCTTCGATTGCCGAAGTGATTACTTTTTTCATCGTCTTTGTCGCCGGCAGGCTGACGGCCGTTGTCCTAAAACAGCGTGAAGCGGTGATCGATTAGCTTACCCGTTGCGTGGTGGCGAATCAATCAATCCGGCGGCAGTCGACGCAGTCCCAAATCTCGGAGACTGTTAGTCAGCGAGGCTTGCGAGATGAGCGCATCGTTCGGATTTTGACGAATTTGACCAATTGCTGGCGTGATACCGAGGTTAGTTTTAGGATTTAAGGTATGCCGACTGCGTTCGCTTTCACAATGAGCGTGTGTTGGCCGATTGTAAATCTAATGCGGGTCGGTCGAATCCGCTGTTGGGTCGCGTCGAGGGTCTGCGTGAATTTCCTGAGGAATGTGTCGTCATGAATAACCTGCCGAGAATTCTGCATCGTCTGCGAAAACCACGTCCCCATAATCGCCGGGTGCATCACGGCTTCTTGTCGCCCGCCATCGAATGTCTCGAGCCTCGTAATATGCTGGCCGGTGACGTTATGGCTGCGGTCGATGCCGCCGGTGATTTGAGGTTGGTTGGCGACGACCTAGACAATTCAATCGAGATTCTCGTCGTCGACGGGGATACCGTCGTCCGCGGAACGGATGCCACTACGGTCAACGGCGTGGCGGCTCCCTTTGTCGCATTTGGCGGATCGGCGGCGATTGCCGACGATTTATTTGCGGAGTTGGGCGATGGCGACGATTTCCTCTTCGTTGACGGCTTGACGATTTCTAGCCAGGGCAATGTGAATGCTGGCCATGGCGACAACCGTATTGGATTTCGAAGCACTGACGTTGGCGGCGATTTGATTATTCGTACCTGGGGCGGCGAGGATATCGTTAATCTCAATACGGTTGACGTCGGTGGCGATTTGGTCGTCAGTACATGGAACCTGCGCGACACGGTAAATATCGAGAACACAAATGTCGCGGACGATCTCTATGTGCGGACGGGGACGCTGCGGGACGCCGTGGTTCTCGACGCGGTCACTGTCGGAGATGATGTAGGTGTTGATCTGGGGTGGGGCGCTGACGATTTGGCGGTGATCGATTCGGACATCACCGATCGCTTGCATGCGACAATGCGCACCGGCGACGACTTTTTGTTTATTGATCCGACAACGATTGGTGGCCAAACCCGAATCAAAGGAGGACGAGGGGACGACGTCGTTCTGATCGAAGGCGCCAACCAAATGGGCAGCCTGTACGCTACGATGGGACGGGGAACTGATCTCGTGGAAGGGGACCCGGCCACGACCATCGACGGACCGATCAGGGTGCAAAAGGCGGAAGGCGGCGACGTTACCGACGCACAGCGGGAACGGCGATTGAATAATCCCGTCAACGGAGCTTTGAGCAAGGCCGAGGCTGCCGATGCCTT
>JAYGDO010000533.1:0-1591 GCA_046582885.1 Pirellulales bacterium
ACTGGCGCGGAGCGAGACCGGCTCGGCCCGTTGCTTGGCCTGCCGCACGATCGCCAGAATGGAATCCAGCGTTGCGTCATTCCATTTCGAGTCCGCGTCGTTGGAAACCTTCGATCGCCCGCGGGGCCCGAGGGCCGCCGACGAATGGCTGTGGCTAAAGTTGATCACCGTATTTTCGGCGCCGGCCTTCTCGCGAATCTCCGCCCGCAGCGAATCGCAGGCCTCAAACCCGCCGAGGATTAAGTCCAGACAGACGATCGCCACGGAGTTGCCGCCATCGTCTTCCAGGTAGAGGCACCGCGCATACAGCGGGTCGTGCACGCCAGTGCTGACCCGATAATAATGCTGGATTTCCAGGCCCACCGGCGGTGTGATCTCCCGCTGCGCGGCGCCGGCCCTGATGCCGGCCCGACCGGGTGCCGCGATGCTGCAGGTGGCCATGGCCAAAACGAGAATGCAATAAAGCCTGCGATCGTGCGTCATCGTGTTGGTCCCGCGATTGTTCAAAACCTGCAATTGTGCGGACAGCGTTGGTCGTGAACAGGATTCTAAACGGGCCACTTGCCCATTCAAAGGCTCTCCCGCGGCGGCAGTGCGTCGAACCGGTCTGCGCGACGCACACGCCGCGACGTCCGACTTTGCCGCAAGTTTTCCGGAGGGGGACGTTTCGTCAAGCACGTTAACATTCGTTAACGTGCGAACCCCTCGATGGGGTGGTCATCTTGGGGTGGGGCACGGAGTGCCGGCGTGATTCCACGCAAATTCTTGAAACCCACATAAAGGCGAATTAGGTTGGAATCCGTAAATCGTTTTGCGACCAGACAATTTTCGGCTCGGTCGGGGGGTACATTCAGCCCCTGTTGCGACCGCCTGCAAGATTGCCCCCGACGACTACAGCAGCGAGGTGCCCGATGCTGAGCCGTTCAACCGGACCGACTTGCCTCGGCCGGCTTGATCCGGTTAGCCGCTCGGCCCTTCTGCCCGCGTTTCATGAGTGCGATTTGCTGATTCCCCGAACCTGGCTGCTCGTGATTTGAGATTTCTGTTTTTCAACTACGGACCGTAATCATGGCCAACAGCGGGCGGGTCGCCTAACAAAGTAGCAATGACGGGGTTCGCCGATTTTTCCGCCTGGGTGCGACCATTTTCTCAACTTGATTAGAAAAGTGTGAGGAGATATCCGATTTGCCAAATCTGCGTGACCTAGGATTTGGCAAACACCTGTCACGTTTGCATATGCCGGACTGACCCACACGCCATTCCCCCAACCGCCGAAAGAGGTGAACGCCGTATTACCAATCGCCCTCTCACCAAACTAGCCGGCGCAAACGCCGTGCGGATCGTTGGCAACGGGCCTTCCGCCGATTCGTGTAGCCGCTGAAAGCACTCCTCTCCACTGAATAAAGAAATTTGTACAAATGCCTATCCTCCTAAAAGAGCCGGACCATTACCCGCCCGATTTCGCGACCGAGTTGGAAGTTGACGATCGCACATGGCGGGCGGTCTACACCAGCCCCCGACAGGAAAAGGCGCTGGCCAGGGATCTCTACGCGATGAAGATTCCGTTTTTCCTGCCGCTCGTTCGCAAGGA
>JAYGDO010000579.1:0-6106 GCA_046582885.1 Pirellulales bacterium
TTTTCCAACTCGTGCAGCGAAATCGCATCGTCAAAGTCACGCGCATCCTCGGGATCAATCGTGACGACCGGTTCCGTCGTTAAGTCTCGACGTCCCTCGCCGATCGATTCATCGAACGCCGCAGCCTGCCCGCGGGCGTCTTCAAGCACCTCATCGGCGAACGCTCCCGGCAGATTGAATTCGTGAATAATTGAAAGCGTGTCGACCCCGGGTTCACCCCGCCGGCCGAGCACTTCGACAATGACCGCTTCACCGTCGTGTGTCGGCGACGGGAAGCGCACCATTTCAATCACGACCTTGTCGTCCGGTCGCGCGTTCTTCGCACCCGCATCGCCAACCGTGATCGGCTGGCGGAAGACCGTGCCGTCAACTTTTACCAAACCAATTCCGCCGCGGTCGAAATAAGTGCCGACAAAGCGATGCGTTTCGCGCTGTAGAATTCGGACAATCTTACCGTGCCGCAATCGCCCGCCACGCTCGCCGCGGCGACTGCTGACTTCCACCAGCACCGTGTCGCCGGTCGAGGCATCTGCGGAATTTTTTTTGGCAATATAGACGTCGTCTTGCCGATCTTTGCCGGCCACGTTGGGCGGGCGGGCAAACCCATATCCGTCCTGCATCCGCCGAAACGTGCCGGTCATCCTGTTGCTCGAAATCGCGGTCGGTAACCCAACCGCATGATTCGCACCGTAAGCCAGCCGACCCTCGCGGACGAGCCGCTTAACCGTTTTCTTCAGCCGCCGTGCCTCGTCTTCGTCGAGACCCAATTTTTTAGCGATCTTACGCGGCTTAACGGGCCGGTAATCCGATTGAGCAACCCGTTCGAGAATTGCCTGCTCGAGTTCGAATTCGGTCACGTATTATCCAGTATCGCCGCCGGGACGCGGCTTGTAGAGTTTGCGGCCGATGCTCGGATGGAATTGCGTCCACGGGCTATCGAGATTGGCATCGTCGCGTACGGCGGCCTCGAAGAAGTGAACCTTGGCATCGAGATTGTCGAGGAAGTGCAACACCATCGCTTCTATCGTCATCGGCAACGTCGGGCTGCCAAAATCACGCGAACCGTGATGGCTGACAATCATGTGTTTCAAATGTAATGCGAGGTCGGCGGGTATCGCTTCGCTGGCCTCGCCAACCGTATTCAACTTTTTGTCGAGCATTTCGACGGCCAGCACGATATGGCCGAGCAATTGCCCCTCGTCGGTGTAAGCAAAATCGCGACTGTAGGCGAGTTCATCGACTTTACCCGAATCATGCAACACGGCTCCCATCAACAGCAGGTCGCGGTCAACTTGCGGGTAAAGATCAGCGATCCGCGAGACGACTTCCATCAACTGTACGACGTGTTCGAGCAAACCACCCTTGTAAGCGTGATGGTTTTTGACGCCCGCCGGTGCCAGCCGAAACTTTTTCATAAATTCATCGTCGGCCAAATACGCCTCGGCCAGCCGGGCCAAATGTGGATTGGTCATCGTCCCCAGCAACTCGCGCATACGGTCTTCCATTAGTCCGATGCTCTTGGGCGTCAGCAGGCGGAAGTGCTCTTCGACGATCTCCGCTGCATCAGCACGGGAGATTTTCTTGACGATGATCTGCAGTTCGCCCTGATGAATGTGCGTCTTGCCCTCGACGCGAACGTAGTCGCCACTGTCGAACAATCGAGCTACCGAGTCCGTGGCATTCCACTGCAGCGCGTTGACGGTCCCCGTCTTGTCGGTCAGCCTGACGGTCAAGAAAGGATTGCCCTGACGGTTCGATCGCACTTGCTTGTCGGAAGCCAAAAAGACTTGATCAACGTTCTCCTGATCGCCAAGTTCTCGTACAAATCGCCGAGACATGATATTTAATTTCTCTTCTGGTGAATTCGCATCAAGCTCAGGATTGTACGCACAGGCATAAGAATTTCACAGGTGCGATTCTCGTAAGTCCGAACCGGCGCGGTGCCTATCCGCTGATTCTTATCCGCTTTCCACGAAACCTGCGATGCGCTTGTTTCGGCCTACGGATGTCCTTTAGAATGCGGAACGATTTGGCAGGAAAGCCTGACGACAAAGGATTGCAATGGCGAAGACCGCGATTAGCCCAACCCGCGAAGAGAATTACTCCGACTGGTATCAGCAGGTTATCCGCGCGGCGGACCTCGCCGAGGTTTCACCGGTTCGCGGATGTATGGTCATTAAGCCTTGGGGCTATGCCATCTGGGAGAACATGCAACGGCAACTCGACCGCATGTTTAAGGAAACAGGCCACGAAAACGCCTACTTTCCGCTGTTTATTCCGATGAGTTACCTGGAAAAGGAAGCCGCGCACGTCGAGGGCTTTGCCAAAGAATGCGCCGTCGTGACGCATCACCGATTGGAACCCGACGGCGCGGGCGGACTTAAGCCGGCCGGTCCGCTGGAAGAGCCGCTGATCGTGCGTCCGACAAGTGAGACGATTATCGGCGAGCTTTACGCCAAGTGGGTGCAGTCCTACCGCGACCTGCCGATCCTGATCAACCAGTGGGCCAATGTCGTGCGGTGGGAAATGCGAACCCGAATGTTTCTGCGGACCACCGAATTCCTCTGGCAGGAGGGACACACGGCGCACGCCACGGAAGAAGAGGCCCGCGATGAGACGACAACGATTCTCGATCTGTACGCGGAGTTTGCCGAAAATTACATGGCGATGCCGGTAATCAAGGGCGAAAAAACGGCGGGCGAACGCTTCCCCGGCGCGGTGACCACCTATAGCATCGAAGCAATGATGCAGGACCGCAAGGCCTTACAGGCCGGCACCTCGCACTTCTTAGGCCAGAATTTTTCCACGGTGCAGGGCATCAAATTCCAAGATGAAAACGGCCAGGAAATGTACGCCTGGACAACCTCCTGGGGTGTCTCAACGCGACTGATTGGCGGGTTGGTCATGACGCACAGCGACGACGACGGTTTGGTCCTACCACCGCGGCTCGCGCCGACGCACGTTGTGATCCTGCCCGTGCTCCGCGGCGACGACACCGAAGCGGGCGTACTGGAATACTGTGAACGCGTGAAAGCAGAGTTGGAATCGCAATTGTTCGGCGCTGAACCGATCCGCGTCAGCATCGATCGGCGCGACATCCGCGGTGGCGAGAAAGTCTGGCAGTGGATCAAAAAAGGTGTGCCGATCCGCGCCGAAATCGGCCCGCGCGATGTCGAATCCGACTCCTGTTTTGTCGGCCGCCGCGACCAAACGCCGCGGGACAAGAGCGGCATTCCCCGCGGAGAATTCGTCGCCCGCATCGGCGACACCTTAGGCGAAATCCAAAACAACCTGTTCGAACGAGCGGTTAAGCTGCGTCGAGATCACACTCGGTCGATCGACA
This sequence comes from Pirellulales bacterium, assembly GCA_046582885.1. Classification (GTDB taxonomy): domain Bacteria; phylum Planctomycetota; class Planctomycetia; order Pirellulales; family UBA7805; genus JAYZEI01. The sequence continues at coordinate 3,344 of JAYGDO010000579.1, forward strand.
ATTTGGAGGAGTTCAAAGCGTTCTTCACACCGCAAGATCCCGAAAAACCGGAGATACACGGCGGGCTGGCCTACTGTCATTGGACCGAAAACCCGGAAGTTGACGATCTGCTCAAGCGGTTAAAAGTCACCATTCGCTGCGTGGCGAGCGACGCCAACAGTGAGCCGGGCAACTGTATTTTCACCGGCAAACCGAGCCAGGGCAGGGCAATTTTTGCCAAGGCTTACTGATGCAGTGTGGTCGGCCATTTTCTACCGGATTACGAACCCGCGGGGCGGCGGCTATGCTCTAACGGATGGGCGAAATCCAACAGCCAGAACCCGTGCTTGCCATCATGGCCGCATTTAGCCGGCACGAAGCGGCGCTTGCTTGGGCCGCTGACCAGGCGGCCGCTCGTTGGGGCGACTTGATTTTGACCAGCGATATGTTTGCCTTCGAGGCCACCGACTATTATCGCGATTCGATGGGCTCGGGCCTGCAAAAGCGGTTTTGGGCATTCGAACGGCTCACCGATCAGGGTGAACTTGCCGACCGGAAGATTTTGGCCAATCAGTGGGAGCAGCAGTACGCTGTTGAGGCCCAAACCGCCGAGTTGCGACCGCTGAACATCGATCCCGGCTACCTATCCCGCGGCAAACTGGTGCTGGCTTCGACGAAAGACCACTCCCACCGGATTTATTTGCGAGATGGCATCTTCGCCGAGGCGACGCTGTATTATAAGGACAGGCAGTGGCAGTCGCGGGAGTGGACTTTTCCGGATTACCGGCGGGCGGATTATCACGCATTTTTTGAACGGTGCCGTGACTATCTCAAGGGGCGACTTCGAAGGGAACCTTGCTCGTGAATTGGCTCGTAGCTGGCAGTCTCATTCCGGCTTTTGTCGTCTCTTATCTGGTCGCGTTTCTCGTCAGAATTCTTGGGCCGCGATGGGGATGGGTTGATCGGCCGGGCGGACACAAAAACCATGCTTCACCGACAGCGACGGGAGGCGGATTGGCGATCTGGGCCGGTTTGGTGTTGCCGCTGGTTACCGGCATCCTGCTGCTCGATTATCTAACACCCGGGTATCTAACACCCGAGAGCACAGAAGAGATTCTCCCCGTTTCGGTTTTTGACGATCCGGCCCTCGCTGACCTCATCGAAAACCATCGGGGGGGCCTGCTGCGGCAATCGGCAAATCTTTTGAAGTTGTTGAGCGCGGCAACCGTTCTCGTTCTCCTCGGTTTGATCGACGATCGCCGCGGGCTTCCCTGGTGGTTGCGGCTGGCGGTACAGTGGCTCGTGGCCGCATTCATGGTCTGGCAAGGATGGCGACTCAGCCTGTTTATCGACTTCGCGCCGCTGACCATTCTGGCCAGCGTAATCTGGATTGTCGCACTAACAAATACGTTTAACATGCTCGACAACATGGACGGGCTTTCGGCGGGAGTGGCGGCGATTGCCGCGGGAATCCTGGCCGCTGTCATCCTCACCTCGCCCGAATCGGTGATTCAAGGTCCCCAGTTTTTCGTTGGCGGATTTCTGCTGGTCCTGGTCGGATCGCTGATCGGTTTTCTGGTTCACAATCGACCGCCCGCGAAACTGTTCATGGGTGACGCAGGCAGCTATTTCGTCGGTTTCTGCCTGGCGACCGCCTCCATCTCGGCAACTTTTGCCGGCGGCAACCTGCCGCGACATGCGATCCTCGCGCCGCTGTGCGTGTTGGCCGTGCCGATATACGACACCGTGACGGTCGTCGTCATCCGGCTGTGCGAGGGCCGCAGCCCGTTTTCTGGCGATCGCAACCACATTTCGCATCGACTGGTCGATTTGGGGCTTTCGAAAACGCAGGCCTTGCTGGTCATTTACGCCGCCACCGGGTTTTGCGGGCTCGGCGCATTTGTTTTGCATCTGGTCGATACAATAACAGCAGCGGTCATCCTTGTCGTGATTCTCTTGGTGCTGATCGCGATCGCCCGTGTGGATCTTGCCGCGCGGCGACGGCATCGAGACGAAAGTTGCCCAACCGCCGATGAGAATCGTATTGCCGTCGTTGGGGGAGGAGAGGCCCCCGCCGAATCTCGACGCCGAACCCCCTGACCGCAACGCATGTCTAGACGCCAACCGCCCAAAGCCCACGCCAACGAGTCCGCCGACAATCGAACGCGGCCACGGCTGCTGGCCGCAGTTGCGGCGATGCTGGTCGTGCAAATCATCCTGCCGGGCGATTCCGTTACATCGGCTAGCGGTGCCGGTGTTCCACTGGCAATGATTTGGACCCTGCTTTTGGTGGCTTACGCCGCGCTGGTTCTTTGGCGCAACGGTCGGCCCATCCGCTTCGGCAAAACCGATGCGGCGGTGTTCGTTTTGATCTCAATCCACACAATCAGCGGCATTTGGGCGACCCACCACGGCGCGCCGCGGCCGGCGATCAACATGACTTGGGAATGGATTGGCTTGGGCTGCTGCTTCTTTCTATTGCGGCAATTGATTTCGCGCAGCGGCGAAGCGCGGGCCGTGATCGCGTTGATGATCGCACTAGCCGTCGGGCAATTCGGGTTGAGTATGTATCAGGTCGGATACGAACAGCCGCAGAGCCGCGCCGCCTACGCTGCCGATGCGGACAAACATTTTCGACAAGCAACCGCCGCCGACCCTGCGAGCAGAATCGATCCGTTGTTTCAGCTGGAGTTCAAAGCCCGGCTGCTTAGCGACGAGCCGGTTGGCACTTTTCTGTTGGCGAACTCGCTCGCCGGTTTTCTCGCACCTTGGCTCGTTGTGGCG
>JAYGDO010000593.1:0-22235 GCA_046582885.1 Pirellulales bacterium
AGTATTCTTCGGAAGTTATCGGATCAAGTTTGTGGTCGTGGCAACGTGCGCAGCCGATTGTGATCCCCAGAAAAGCGCTGCCCGTCGCCGAAACCATGTCGTCCAAAATGTGGAATTTGCTGTCGTTCGGGTGGGAGTTTCTTTGCAACCGTGTACCCAATTCGACGAACTGGGCCAGATCGCGCGCCAGGGGCGAACGGTTGTCGAGATCCCGGCCCGCTACTTGATAGGAAACGAACTCGTGATACGGCAGATCTTCATTGAAGGCCTTAATGACCGCATCGCGATACTTGTACGCATTGTCCCGCCTTTTGTCTTCCTCGGGGTTACTGCCTTCGCTTTCGCCGAATCGCGCCACATCCAGCCAATGTCGCGCCCAGCGTTCTCCGTAATGGGCGTTTTTTAATAACCGGTCGACAAGGTCCTCATAGGCAGATTCCGACGCATCGTTGACGAATTTTTGGACCTCCGGTAGCGATGGCGGCAAACCGATGAGATCGAAACTGACCCTGCGGATCAGCGTCCGCCGGTCGGTTGGGGGCGTCGGAGTCAGTTTTCGCTCGTGCAGTTCGGCCAGGATGAACCGATCGATAGCAGTGCGGGCCCAGTCGTCGCCGATCGCCGGCGCCGATGGTTTCTGCAGTGGTCGAAAGGCCCAATGCGCCCGCGCTGCCTGCCGATCCAATGCTCGAGCGACCACCGCTGCGCCACGCGGGTCGGGAGCGCCCATGTCGATCCACTTCACGAAATCCGCAATGACGTTTTCGGGCAGTTTCTCCTTGGGAGGCATCTTGAGCGACTTATGGCGAATCGCGTCAACGATCAGACTGCCGGCAGATTTTCCCGGCACAACGGCCGGCCCGCTCTCGCCGCCGCTGAGCATTCCGGACTTCGAATCCAAGAGTAGTTTGCCCTTGAGTTTTCGCGATTTGACGGCATTCTGGGAATGGCAGGCGTAGCACTTGCTGACCAGAACGGGACGAATCTTGGCTTCGAAGAAATCGATTCCCTTGCGGTCGGACGGGACCTGCTCGGCAGACGGTGCTTCATTTGTCCAATGGCTGGATGCCGACAGAAAAATCAGCCCGATTAAAGAACCGCGCCGCATGAGCCGCCGAAATCGATTGTACCCCGCATGAACCATGCGACGTCTCCTTCAAATTTGCATGACGCATCGTCTTCACGAGGATTGCAAAATCGAGCGAGTCTCCCGAGGGATTTGGATAGTATAACCAAAACGGAAGCAAGTTTACGTACGAGTTCGCCAAGACGGCGAGAGACGCATAGGCCGGAACGCAAACCAAGGCGGCAGTTTCGGCTTGCCAAAACGCGTACCGGTATGTGTGACCGTAGCGGCGAAACGGCGCGAGCCATATTGCTGAAATCTGCGTGGCCATATTTTCAGGCTAAACAGCACGAATATGGTGTAAGCGAACGCGCGTCAAGTTGGCGCCGGGTCGATTCGGCTCTTTGGCCCGGTACCCGCACTCGCCGTAGAGCATTTGTTTTGCCGACCCTATCGAAGAAAATGCGGATAAATAAAATAACGGAATCAGAGCGTCGAGCGAGCCATAGGTTTAGCTCCTGCCAACTCGTAAACAGATCCTGCGAACTCACTTCCGGAAAGCTGGTGTGCCGATGAAGATTGCTAAGAACACCGTTGTGGTGATCGACTATGTGCTCAAGAATGACGAAGGGCAAGTGCTCCACTCGTCCGAAGGCGGAAAACTACTGTCGTACTTGCACGGAACGGATGGAATCATTCCGGGTTTGGAGCGGGAGTTAGATGGCAAACAAGTTGGAGATCAGCTTCAGGTAGCTGTCGCGGCCAAGGACGGCTATGGAGAGCGTGACAAGGCTCTACAGCGGGACGTCCCCCGAGGCCAATTTGAGGACGACGATCTTGAATTGGGGATGCTGATCCGAGCCGACCAGGGCGGCGGGCCGATCGTGGGCACGATTGTTGAGATCGCCGACGAGGTTGTCACGATCGACGGCAATCACCCTCTCGCCGGCGTGAATCTCAATTTTGAGGTGACCATTCGAGAGGTTCGTGAAGCGACGGCGGAGGAACTTGAGCACGGACACGCCCACGGGCCTGGCGGCCATCTGCACTGAACTCCTGCTGGTTGGGCCCCGTTTCGGCTTGCTTTTTCTTTTGCAGACTCGGCGTCCGCCGCCGGTGTGTTGCAGGTTCACGGCGTGCGGACCGTCGGTTATTCTGGTTCACGGTAGCAGTGGTTTGGGAGAAAAATAATGTTGCATTCGTTAAGGCGCGCGTTTCCGGCAGCCTGTGGTTTGCTGGTCGTAGTAATGATCTGTAATGGCGGCTTCGCTCTGGAAGCAGCGGAAACCGAACCGAGTTTCACGGTCATACTTCTACCCGATACCCAAAACTATTCTGAGAAGTTTCCGGATACTTATGTCGCGCAAACATTGTGGATACGCGAGCGACGGAAGGACGACAACATCAAATTTGTCATTCATTTGGGCGACATTGTACAAACATCTACGAAACAGCCCGAATGGGAAAACGCCAATCGGGCCATGCGGCTGCTCGATGGTGTCGTGCCCTACAGCACGGCGCCCGGAAATCACGACATGGTCGTGAGGGGGCGCGACTCGACGTTGTACAACAAATACTTTCCGCCCGCCCGGTTCAAGGATCGAAAGTGGTACGGCGGCCACATGGGCGATACAAACGACAATAACTTTTGTTTTTTCGAAGCCAGCGGCATGAAATTCATGGTCTTAAACCTAGAATTTGCCCCGCGCGATGAGACGCTGCAGTGGGCGGCTGGGGTAACAAAACGCCATCCGGATCACCGCGTGATCGTTGCCACGCATTGTTACATGCGCAACAAACAGAGGGATACCAGTTGCGCCACCTCGTACAAAGTCGCTGGAAATAGCGGTGAACAGATGTGGCAGAAGTTCATTCGCAAACAGCCCAACATCTTTTTTGTCGTCAGCGGCCATGTTTTGGGGGTCGGGTTGCAGACGAGCGTCAACGACGCCGGCGGCAAGGTCGTGGAAATGCTTACGGATTATCAAGGACTGGCCAACGGCGGTGATGGTTGGCTCCGCTCGCTGCAGTTCGTGCCCGGCCAGAATAAGATTCACGTAAAGACATATTCACCATTGTTGGACAAATATAACAAGGATGCGAAAGAAGCCTTCTCGTTGGATTACGAAATGACCGCCGCGAAACGGAAAGCCGGCTGACCGCCTCTTCCGTTAAACCGGGCAGTGACAAATTCCCTTCCGTTGGAGTATTTCAACATCATGAAACCGCAGTTCACCTTCGTTCTGTTTTTTTCCCTGGTTGCGGCGGTTCGCGGCGAGCCTATTCCCGAGTTCAAATGGCGGGCGGTGGAAATTGACAGAATAGAAATTGGCTATGGTCTGCAAATGGCGGATGTGAATGGGGATAGAAAGACGGACATTGTGCTGGCCGACAAAAACACGATCCAGTGGTACGAAAATCCGGACTGGACCAAGCACGTCATCGCCAGGGATCTCACAGAGCGCGACAACGTCTGTATCACGGCCCGGGATATCGACGGTGACGGGAAATGTGAAATTGCTGTCGGCGGGCAGTGGAACTATCGCGAGACCATTAAGGACGGCGCGGTGTTTTATCTGATCCCCTCCAAGGACCGGATTGCCCCCTGGTCGGCCGTGGCATTGCATCATGAACCGAGTGTCCATCGCATGCACTGGATCCGGGGCGGCCAGGGACAATTCCAACTCGTGGTGAAGCCGTTGCGAGGCCGTGGTAGTGTCAATGGTGAAGGAAACGGGATTCGCGTGTTGGCGTATTCCATTCCCAAGAACCGCAAGGACGAGTGGAGCTACGATGTAGTCTGTGAATTTATGCACCTGTCGCATAATTTTCACCCCGTCAATTGGGACGGCGATGAAGAGGAAGAAATAATTATTGCCGGGAAAGAAGGGGTTTGGCACTTCGACAATCGCGGTGGGAAATGGTCGGCCAGGCGACTGACGGATAATTTCGCTGGAGAAATCCGGGACGGCAGATTGCCCAGTGGGAGACGCTTCATTGTTGCCATCGAACCTATGCACGGCACGACGGCGGCGGTGTACGCGCAACCCGATCAAGCCCGCGAGATGTGGCAGCCACTCAAGAAGTTGGACGAAAAACTAAAAGACGGCCACGCACTGGCCTGCGCCGATTTTCTCGGCGTGGGTTCCGATCAGATTGTTGTCGGTTGGAGGGCGATGAACGCCAAGGGGATTCCCGGGATCAAGATGTTCACGCCGCTGGACAAGGATGGGAAGAAATGGCGGGAGACAAGAATCTCGGCGGATAAGGTCGCTGTGGAAGACATCAAAGTTGCGGATCTCAATGGCGACGGCAAGATCGACATCGTTGCCGCTGCACGGCAAACGAAAAACTTGGTAATTTTTTTTAATGATCGCTAGGGATCGGCGCGGCGGTATTTCGGGCGTACGCCACCCGTCACCCGATCCGAAGCATCGGGCCGCTGACGCGGTGTGGGTGGGCAGGATAATTGTCGCCGTGATATCATGGTTAGCGGAGATTTCGCGGCGACGAAGTTCTTGGAGAAGAGCAAATTGGACGGGTTCATGAGGCCGGCAATTGCACTGATTTCGATCTGGCTGATGGCCGCCTGCGTGGCGGCGGCGGATGAAATCGATTTCGGTCGAGACATCCGGCCAATTTTGAGCGAGAACTGTTACCACTGCCACGGACCGGATGCCAAAAAGCGCGAAGCCGAACTGCGGCTCGACACTCGCGACGGGCTGCTTGCGAAACGGGACGATCTTCGTGTGGTCGCGCCGGGCAAGCCGGCCGACAGTGAGTTGATCCGTCGCATCTCAAGTTCGGACGAGGACGAACGGATGCCTCCGCCGGAGACGAAGCTCGCTCTTTCCGAGCGGGAGAAAAATCTGCTGCGGGCGTGGATCGAATCGGGCGCCGAGTGGAATGGGCACTGGTCCTTTGAACCGATCGTGCGGCCGGCCGTCCCGCAGATGGCCAGCGATTGGCCGCGCAACGAGATCGACTGGTTCGTTCTCGCTCGGCTCCAAGTCCAAGGGTTGCAGCCGTTGAAGCCAGCGGCGAAAGAACGACTTTTACGGCGGGTGACGCTGGACCTCTCCGGTTTGCCACCGACGCTTCAAGAAATCGACGCCTTCCTGGCCGATGATTCGCCGACTGTTTTTGAATCGGTTGTCGATCGGTTGTTGGGCTCATCCGCTTATGGCGAGCGAATGGCTTGGGATTGGCTCGACGCGGCCCGCTACGCGGACAGCAACGGCTTTCAAGGCGACCGCGATCGCACCATGTGGCCTTGGCGAAGTTGGGTCATCCGATCGTTCAACGCCAACCTGCCGTTCGACCAGTTCACGATCCAGCAGATTGCCGGTGACCTGTTGCCCAATGCATCGCTGGAACAAAACCTGGCGACGGCCTTTTTGCGAAATCACATGATCAATGGCGAAGGGGGCCGAATCGCCGAGGAGAACCGGATCGAATACCTTTTCGATCAGACCGAGACCGTGGGGACGATCTGGATGGGATTGACGTTAACGTGTTCCCGATGTCATGACCACAAGTACGATCCACTGCTGCAGAGTGAATATTACCAATTAGTGGACTTCTTCAATCAGACGCCCGTCAATGGCGGTGGCGGTGATCCGAATACGGCCCCGGTGATCGACGTCCCATCTGAAGAATCGCTTCGGCGGCTTGAGGAACTTAACGCCAGGCAGGCGGCGATCAAAAAGATGAGGGCTGCGCGGGCCGCCGAATTGGTTGATCAACAGCGGCAGTGGGAGGCCGGCTTGTTGGCCGACGGTGCCGAATCTCCCTGGGATTTTCTTCAGCCGCAAACCGTCGCGGCAGTGCACCAGAAGCTGACGGTTCAGAAAGACCATACCATTCTGGCCGTCGGCCCCAATCCCAAGAACGATACGTACACGGTTGCAGCCATGACCGGCAAACGCCGGGTCACGGGCATCCGCCTTGAAGCTCTGCGGCATCCCAGCTTGACTCGCAATAGCCTCTCGCGGGCCGATAGCGGCAATTTTGTGCTCACCGGTTTTGAGGTCAGCGTCCGGCATGCGGACGACGCCCAGCCGATATCTATTGGTTTTGCGAAGAGTGAAGCTACCTACGAACAGGAAAGTCACAAAATATCGACCGCCTATAACGGGGATTCCAAAACGGGATGGGCGGTGCACGAAGGCCGCGTGGTCGATCGTGAGCATGCTGCGGTGTTCCAATTTAGCGAGGCAATCGACATGACCGCAGCCTCAAAGTTAATCGTTTTGTTACGGCATGATTCGCCACACGCCAACCACAATTTGGGACGGTTTCGTTTGTCGGTGACCGATCAGGTCGAGCCGCATCTCCAACAGGCGAATTCGCTGCTCGAACTGTTGCGGATGGCAGCGGAAGACCGCACCGCGGAGCAGTGCGAACGGATCGCCAATGAGTTCCTGAAAAGCGATAAGAGGGCGAATGAATTGTTGGCGGAACAACAAAAAATCGGGGCAGAGATCGAGGCGGTGCCGAAAGGTTCGGTAAAGGTTATGGTCATGCGTGACATGCCCAATCGCCGAAAGACTTTCGTCCTCACCAAGGGTCTATACAATCAGCCTACCGAGAAACAGGTGTCCGCAGGATTTCCGTCGGTGTTTTCTCGAGCAGCTTTATCCTCTGTGGGCAAAACGTCGGAAGAGGGGCGGCCGCGGAATCGGCTCGCCCTTGCCCGCTGGCTGGTGGACAGGTCGCACCCGCTGATGCCGCGTGTGACGGTCAATCGGCATTGGCAGAAGTTCTTTGGCCACGGATTCGTCAAGTCGGCGGAAGACTTTGGGACCCAAGGCCAAAAGCCGACGCACCCTCGCCTATTGGACTGGTTAGCGGTGGAATTCATGGAGAGCGGATGGGACGTCAAGGCGTTGCATAAGAAGATCGTTATGAGCGCGACGTATCGGCAAACTGCGCGGGTGTCCGCCGCCGCCCATCAGACCGATCCGGAAAATCGTTTACTGGCCCGAGGGCCTCGATCCCGACTGCCGTCCTGGATGCTTCGCGATCAGGCGCTGGCGGCTAGCGGACTGTTGGTCAGGCAACTCGGCGGACCCTCGGTCAAGCCGTACCAGCCACCCGGCGTATGGGCAGAGGCTACTTTTGGTAAAAAGCGGTATGCTCAGGATCACGGAGACAAGCTGTACCGCCGCAGCCTCTACACTTTCTGGCGGCGAATTATTGGCCCCACAATGTTTTTCGACGTCGCCAAACGCCAAACGTGTTCGGTCAAAACGGCCCGCACCAACACGCCGCTTCACGCTTTGGTTACATTGAATGACACAACTTATGTCGAGGCGGCCCGCGTGCTTGCGCAGCGGGTGATGCAAGCCGAAAGCGGGGCGGAACAACGAATCACGGCCGCATTCCGTCTGTGTGCAACGCGGCGTCCGCAGCAAATTGAAATCAAAGTTTTGGCTGATCGCTTAAAGACTTTGCGACAACAATATGGCCAGGATCCCGAGGCGGTGGCGAAACTGCTGAAGGTCGGCGAATCCCCGCGCGACGAAGGGTTGGACGCCGTGCAGCACGCAGCATTTACGAATCTGTGCCTGCTGCTGCTTAATCTTGACGAAACGCTTTCGAGATAGACGAATGAATGTTTGGCAAGAACAACAGGCGTTGTTGACGGGGGGCGCCGTATTCGGTCGAGGCGCTGTTGGGATCGGAACTGCAGCACTGGCGTCTCTGCTCGAACGGGACGGCCTCGCAGCCGAAGCAGCGCCGGACGTGCTACCGAAATTGCATCATTTTGCGCCTAAAGCTAAGCGAGTCATTTATTTGTTTATGAATGGTGCACCGACGCACGTCGATCTTTTTGATTACAAGCCCAAGCTTAAGGAGCTTCACGGCCAGCCGATTCCAAAAGACTACGTTGCCGGCAAGCGGTTTAGCACGATGACCGGGGACCCGCAGGGCAAACTAATCCTGGCCGCTGTCGAACCATTCAAACAACGCGGCCAATGCGGCGCTTGGGTCAGCGACTTTTTGCCCCACACGGCCAACATCGTCGATGATTTATGCTTCATCAAGAGTATGCACACCGAGGCAGTCAATCATTCACCGGGCATTACGTTTTTGCTGACCGGATCGGAAATGGCAGGTCGGCCGAGCATGGGCGCGTGGCTGACGTATGGCTTGGGCAGTTCGGCGGACGATCTTCCGGGGTTCACCGTGATGACGTCGGTCAGTAAGGGCACAACGTGCGGCCAGATTTTCTACGACTACTATTGGGGAAGTGGGTTTCTACCGTCGCGGTTGCAAGGTGTTAAGTTTCGCAGCGGTGGCGACCCGGTTCAGTACCTCTCCAATCCCGATGGTGTCAGCCGCGAAGTGCGCCGTGGGCTGCTTAACGATTTGGCGCGTCTAAACGAACTGCAGTACGAAGAATTTAACGACCCTGAAATCTCGACCCGCATCGCTCAGTTCGAAATGGCTTATAAAATGCAGGCGAGCGTACCCGATCTGACGGACCTATCGAAGGAGCCGCAAAGCGTGCTTGATCTGTACGGCCCGCAGGTTAAGGAGCGTGGCACGTTTGCAAACAACTGCTTGATGGCCCGGCAGCTTTCGGAGCGCGGGGTCCGATTTGTGCAGTTAATGCACGCCGGCTGGGATCAGCATAACAGCCTCACTACCGAACTTTACACGCAGTGCCGGGATACCGACCAACCGGCTGCTGCGCTGGTGCAGGACCTCAAACAGCGGGGCCTGCTCGATGAGACCTTGGTCATCTGGAGCGGCGAGTTTGGCAGAACTCCGTTTCTGCAGGGCGACCTGAAGAACCGCAAACGTTGGGGCCGCGATCATCATCCCTATGCCTTTACGCTGTGGATGGCCGGTGGAGGCGTAAAACCTGGTATGACTTACGGTGAGTCGGACGATTTAGGCATGAGCGCTGTTGTCGATCGCGTTCACGTTCACGATTTTCAAGCAACCGTGTTGCACCTGCTGGGAATCGACCACGAAAAGTTGACTTACAAATTTCAAGGCCGCCGCTACCGCCTGACCGATGTGCACGGCAAAGTGGTCAAACCGGTACTGGGCTAATTGGCCGCCCGCCAGATTCTCTGTCCGCTTATCTTGTGCCGGGCCAACATCACCTGTTAAGATCGACGGTTTGCTAAACTACTGAAATCCGGAGAAATGCGTGGGTACGAAAAAGACAGGCAAGGGCCGCCGCAAGGTTGGCCGCAAGAAGCGGCGAATGCGGGCCAAAATTCGGCATCGCAAGAAGTAAACTGACGGCGGGCTTTTCATTAAGGCGACCGGCCGAGGCGTGAGCCCGGCATTTCTGGTTGCCTGTTCCCTTCAACTTGGAGCGTCTGGTGGTACGCACCGGTACCGTTGTCCGTCTACGCTGCCGGCCGATATCATCTTGACAGCACTGCAGCCGAAGCTGTATCAACGCCGCGCGGAATCCTGTACGACGGGATACGAAAGTTATGCTAAATCAACCTGCGGAGCTTGGCAGAATCCTCCACAGCCCGGCCCGGCGTTACCGACGGTTGGGATGCGAACGGGTGGGAGGAACGGGGTCCGGCACGGATCAAAATAACTGGCGACGCGTCGATGCCGTACACGATTCGGTGACCGACCAGGAGCATCTGGCGCGGCTGGAGGCGGTTCTATTTCTTTCCAAAGAACCACTGACGAGTCGCAAATTGGCGCAATTGGCGAATTTGTCCGATGGAACTGCCGCAAGGACGCTGGTCGCCCGGCTGAATCGGATGTTCGATGTCCGCAGTCATGCGTTTCGCGTCGAGCAGGTGGCCGGCGGATATCAGCTTTTGACACGACCAAAGTTTTCGCCCTGGTTACGGAGAATGGCAGGCAGTCCGCCCGAATTTCGGCTGTCAGGTCCCAGTATCGAGACCCTGGCCGTTATCGCCTATCGTCAACCTGTTTTGCGGGCTGAAATCGAGGCGGTCCGTGGCGTGCAGTGCGGGGAAATGGTCCGACAACTCATGGAACGGGGCATGGTACGGATCACGGGTCGCGCTGACGAACTTGGCCGCCCGTTTCTTTATGGGACCACCAGAATTTTTTTGCAGGTCTTTGGGTTGCGGAATCTTGACGAACTACCGCGAGCGTCTATGCTGCGAAGGTCGGATGACGAATCCGTTAGCGGATTGCGGAATGAGACGGCTGGAAGCGAGGTACATGAGGCCGAGGCCGATCAATGTGAGGAAAATAAGGAGTCAACTGTGTTAACGACTGGTGAAATTACTTCGGCGGAAAAGGTGGCCGAGTTCGACGACGACGACTTGAATGGCGACGATTTTGATGACGGCCTGGATGACGACGACGACGACGACGACGACGACCTCGGCATCGACGATGACGACTTTAAGGATGAAGAGTGGCAGGAAGTCGAAGATGACAGCGACGGCAAAGCCGACGATTTGTCCGAGAAGGATGATGATGACTGGAGCAAGGACGACGATGATTGGGGCGCGGACGATGACTGGTCCGACGGCGATTAACTAGGCGTGCGCGATCTGTCCCGCTTATTCGACGTTGAAAAGTACAACCGTATACTGGTCGGACTTAGTCCTTGAGTTGAAACAGTCGTTTCAGTGCTTCCAGCAAGCCGTGCGGTGTTCCTTGCTGCGATTCGTCGCGGAGTGATTCGAGTGGTGGATGCAGCATCTTGTTCATGAACCGCTCGAACGCGCGGCGGACTTCGTACTGGGACGCCTCGTCCAGTTCCGGCAATTTATTGAACAGCCGCCGTAACTCATCACCCATCAGTAAATCGCAGCTGTCACGTAGTCGCCGGATCGTCGGCGCGGTGGCTCGGTGGTTCAGATCGGTCATGAATTCTGCGGTTTCTTCGTCGATGATTTTTTCTGCGGCCGGCCACTCCTTTTCACGCGATTTGCGATTGCGCTGGCAAACGTCGTTCAAATCATCGATGCCGTAGAGGTACACGCCCAGGCAATCCCCAATCGCTGTGTCGAAGTCACGAGGTACGGCCAAGTCTAGAATCGCCAGCGGCCGTTGGTAGCGTTGAGGCCCGATTTTTTTGAAGTCCGCCGCCGTGACGACGGGCTCCTTCGCGGCGGTAGTAGAAACGACAAGATCGGCTTCCACCAAAAGCGGCATCAGTTGATCCCACGCTGCGGCGCGACCCTCCCATTGCTCCGCCAGCTTGACCGCGCGATCGGTGTTACGGTTGACTATTGTGATGTCGCGCCCGCCTTCATCGCGCACGTAGCGGACGGTTTCTTCCGCCATCTCGCCCGCACCGACGACGAGAATCTTTTTGTCGTCAAACCGTTCGAAAATTTGTTTGGCAAAATCGGCAACCGCGACCGCCGGGATGCTAGTCCGCCGCTGATTGATCGCCGTCTCTGATGCCACGCGGCGTGCGGCCCTCAGCGCAGCCTGGAAAATGCCATGAGTTAGCGGCCCTGTCGAGCCGAGTGTGGTGGCTTGTTCATAAGCGTGTTTGACCTGACCCAAGATCTGCGCCTCGCCGATGACCATGCTGTCTAGACTGGCGGCGACTAAAAATAGATGGCGAATGGCGTCCTCGCCGGAGCGTTCAAAGAGGTCGTCGAAAATCTCGTCTGCCCGGACACCGTGAAAGTCCGCTAGAAAGTGGACGACATCCTGATGTGACGGCGCCTCGTTGTCTTCGTCGGCAGCCGTATACACCTCGACACGATTGCAGGTCGACAGCACGACAGCTTCTGCTTTCGGAAATTTTCGGCGCAAGCGGTCAAGAGCTTTGCTGACCTGCTCCGGTGCGAAGGCGAGCCGCTGCCGTACCTCCAGCGGCGCGGTATGGTGACTGCAACCGACAAGCTGTACCTTCATGCGGCAGCCCTCTTCGCGTCCCCAGTCGTCCACCGCTGCGGATCATTCGTGGCGGCGCTGCTTTGCGCGTGTTGAGATGGCCCAAAGAGCACGATGCCCAACACCAAAATTAGAAACAACATGCTGGCGACAGTAAGGTAGGCGACTTTTCGGCCTTGGCGAGCGGGCCGATAGATGCCGTTGAAGATTGCTACGGCGATCAGCCAGACCAGCAGCAGTGCACTGCTCCAGACGACGGGATCGTTCCAGGGCATCGCCGAGGCAGCTTCGCGGCCGTGGTTCAGCGCATTCATTGTTAATCCGGAAAGTACGCCAACCCCGAGCAGAATCGTCGAGATAATAATCGAGCGACCATTCACCTTCTGCATCCACTCCAAACTGGGAAGTCGAAAACGTTGTGGTGGCGGCAGCTTCTGTTTCAGCCGATAAGCCTGAATTAAGTACATTGTGCCGGCGACAAACCCAATCAACACGACCACGGTACCCATCAAAAGCGAGATGCCGTGTACGAAACTCCAGACCTGTGCGTCACCGGCAAATGACTTATTGTCCCGAAAGAACCATGCCACCGCGATCAGGCCAAGTATCAGCGGCAGAACGAACACACCGATTTGGTTCTTGGGATGGTAGTACGTCAAATACAAATACGTTGCCGCCAGTACCCAGGCGGCCAGCAAATACCAGTCAGACCAACCAGAAATGGTTCTGCTGGCTTCGGACACGCGGGCGACTAGAAACAATGTTTGAGCCACAAGTCCCGCGGCGGCAAAACCCAACATCAACGCGCCGCGCACGCCGCTACGGAAAAACAGCCGCGTGACTTCCAAAGCAAGCGCCACGGCGTAACTGGCCGCAAAACATGTCATGCTGATGTTAGACATAGCGAAAGTCGAATCCCAGTATCCGAGGATTCTGCAACCAAAGCCCTATTTTTACTGGTCCTTTCCTTCTCCCAGTTGAAATTCTTTCAGCTTTTTGTGCAGTGTGTTGCGGTTGATCCCTAATTTGTTGGCGGCCTTGGTTTGGATGTTTTCGCACGTGGCCATCACTTGGGCGATCAACTCCCGTTCGACGCGGCGAACAATTTTGGCGTGCAAGTTATCTTCTCCGTTAGCCGCGGTGGCCAAGCCCTCCTGAACCACTTCTTGAGTCAGCATTTCCAGATCGGGTCTGCCCCGTCCATGCCTGACGGGCCTGTCAGAACGCACAACCTCGGGTAGCAAGTCCGCAGTCAATTCATCGCCCTCCGCCAGCACCACGGCCCGCTCGACGTAGTTTTGCAACTCTCGCACATTACCGGGCCAGTGGTAAGCCTCCAGCAACTGCATTGCCTCGGAAGCGATGTGCACGACAAAACGATCGTTGGATTCGTTATACACGTCGAGGAAGTAGCCGACCAGTTCGGAAATGTCTTCGCGCCGCTCCCGCAGCGGTGGAATGTGGATCGGCACGACATTCAGGCGGTAGTAAAGGTCTTCACGAAACCGTTCTTTGCCGACTTCTGCGAGTAAGTCGCGGTTGGAGGCTGCGATCACCCGCGTGTCCACCTTGATCGTCTGTGTGTCACCCACGCGTTCAAATTCGCGCTCTTGCAAGACGCGCAGCAGTTTGACCTGCAGTTGTGCGGTCGTTGAGTTGATTTCATCTAAAAAGATGGTTCCCTTGTGAGCGGCTTCAAAGCGGCCAGTGCGGTTTCCGACTGCTCCGGTAAATGCCCCACGGACGTGCCCAAATAGTTCGCTCTCCAGAAGGCTTTCGGTCAGCGCACCACAGTTGACGCGAACAAAAGGTCCGTTCCGGCGGCTGCTTGTCACATGAATCGCCCTGGCGATTAGTTCTTTACCGGTTCCGGTCTCTCCGAGCACCAACACCGATGCGTCACTACAGGCAACTTTATGCGTGAGCCGATACACTTCCTGCATGGCCGGTCCGCTGCCGATTAGATCGGTGGTGGGCGGATCGATACTATTGGAGTTGGGTTCTGCGTTTCCGTAGCTCATGACGACAAGCTACCCGGTCGTGGCAGGATTATTTGGGGGAGGAATTCGGTGCGTAAGCGACGGACAATTAGCTGCGGTTGCCAATAAGTTGTCAAAGTCTGTACGACAAAATGAGAATCCTGTGACATACAACTTTGGCAATTCATTTGCCTTTTCCTTTGGATTGAATCGCGTCCAGGATAGACCAAAGGACTTCCTCACTTTTCGGATCACTATCAAAAATTTGGTTGTAAATTGTGCTTACGCGGTGAATCTGACGGGCGGTTAGTCCGATGCCCCTCCGCCGCACGGCCATGGCAAAAGATTCCACGGCCGCCTTGCGATCGGCCAGTGGCATTTGTCTTTGACTCGCCATGTTGACCAAAGTGACCTGTGCTTCGGGCGAAGCGAGATTGCCCAGTGCTGAGGCAGCGAACTGAGAGAGACTGGGCAGGTACAGCGCTGTTTCCAGCACGGACTCCATGCCGTTGAGGTCAAATAGTTTATGCTCTTGTTGAGCGATGGCTGCGATCATCCGCATCGCTTCGCCTGCCTGTTTCATGCGGACTTCGTGCGGTACGAATTGCGAACCGGCGAGTGTTTGCAGCTGGTCGATGCGCTCCTGCATCGTCGACGAATCCCGCGGAACGACAAATGAAATGGCCAGCGGGTCTTCTCCGGAAAAAAATCCGGCTTCGACCACATCTTCGGGATCGACGATCAGTCCGACCGGAACGTCCGCTGTACGTGGGTCGGAACGAAGGTCATTCAGCAGTTCGCTGACATCCGGGCCACCGACCGTGTATGAAATCAGGGCCGCCTGAAATTCCGGCGATTTCGTCCCAGCCAGCAGCGCTTGGCGGCCCGTTAGCACGCGTTGCGGTTTAAATCCATTTTCGCTAAGCAAGCCGATCATCAGCTGTCCGCGGCCCGGTCTGGGTTCGGCGACTAAAATTCGCCGCGAATCGGTCGCATTCACAAAATAACGTAGCGATTCGGTAACGGCACTCGATCCGGCAAACGGATAATCGGGCCGCAGTTTAAGAATCGTCCTCGTCGCGGCAAATCGAAGTCGCCGGTCGGGATGGCCCGCCGCACGGACCAGTGGGCACGGCTGAGGATTTCTTCGCCGCAGCAGATGAGGGTTGCCGCCAACTGTCGTGGCGGCGTCGCCCAGCAGCTCTGCTGCCGAAATGGCCGCGGGCAAGTAGCCACGGTCCATGGCCAATTCCAGTGCATCTTCGACCAGGTCGAACTCTATTGCCGCAGGCGAGGTGATGTTCTGTAAATAGGCGTTCTTGACCGCAGCGTCCAAGGAAGCGTCCATCCCTCTCTTCAAACGATTTGCCTGCAGAATGGCGATCATCGTCATCCGCATGATTGCCCGCTGGTTTGGCGTCAGTTCGCTTAGGCTTTGGACTTGCGGAACCTGCGAGTTGGCGAGCAGCTGGTTCATAATTCGCGCCGCGCGAATTGCGCCGACAGTTTTAACCGGCTCACGGTCGTTCACAAGTTTTTTATCGGTGTCATTCCATTTCCAGTGATCAGCAATGTTATCGACGTCTGAGCGGATGTAGATTCGGCCTTCCAAATATTTGGTGGAGGCCTGATAGAGTAGTTTGGCGGCGTTCTCTTCGGAGGGCACGTAGCCAAGCAGCGTGGCAACTCCCAACCGAGCTGCGGAGCGGCGTTCAGGACTAGCCTGCCGTGCGACCGCGTTGGCCAGCATGGGATACATTGCTTCTGGGGACTTCAGTCGGGCCAAGGCCAGTAACGCTTCTGTTTTCAGGCTTTCGTTTTTGGAAGTCAGTATCGCCAACAACGGTCCGACGGCCTTCCTGCCGAATTGGACCAACGCGTCGCGAGCCAAAAAGTGTTGTTTGGCTTTGGCCGGGTCGCTCAACACGCGCGATAACGCGGCGATGCTTTCCGGTCCTGCTTCCTGCAAGTCAAAAATTGCCTGTCGGCGGGCGAAACCGGAAGTTTTGCTGACGGTGTCCGCCAACGCATCGAGACGAGTGGAATCGGTTTTACGCTTTTTCAGCGCGGCGAGTACCGCTCGGCAAAAATCACCGGCGGTCTCATTGACGATCTTGTCGTTGATAATGACGCCGAACGGTCGCGAGCCAAGTTTCTCGCCCAGGTCGGCTAATTGCTGCTCGGACATTTTCATGGCCGCCAATCGCCGCGCAAAACCTTGTGCAAGGATTGGTTTTTTGAAGCGTAGCATTGTGACAATCGCCGGAACTAAATCGTCCGCCTTCTGCGGATTCGACTCGATCAAAGCGACGACCGCGGGATTTTCAAGTCCGAGCAGAATCTGCGCGTCGGCGGACAACGGTCGGTCCTGGGCGACGGCACTACCGGCCGGCAGCACAAAGGCAATGACCGTCAGGCCGATGCAGAGTTGTTTGTTGAAAACCGTCATTGTTGCATTCTCGTCGGTGTCATCAGGTTTAAGTCGATAGCTGCTGTTTCCAAATTGCAAGTTGATCCGCGACTTGGTCCGGCGCGGTCGAGCCGTAGCTTTGAAACGCCTCGATCGCCCGCTCGGGGCCAAGAATCTCGTAAACGCCTTTGTCCAGTTCCGAGCAGACGTCCTGAAAGTCGTCGAGTGGCAAGTCGACTAATCGCACGCCTTGTTGCATTGCCTTGGCGACCAGGGTACCGACCGCATGATGCGCCGTCCGCTGAGCGACACCACGCGCGATCATGTATTCCATCAAGCTGGTTGCATCTAGAAAACCGCGATCGAGGCCGGCGGCGATTCGTTGTCGGTTTAATGTCGACTCGGCGACAATCGGTGCTGCAAGCTCTAGGCAGGCCTTGACCGTGTCGAACGAATCAAACAGAGGCAGCTTGTCTTCTTGTAAATCACGGTTGTACGCTAGCGGCAGCCCTTTGACGAGCGCCAACAGCGAGGTCAAGTTGCCGATTACGCGAGCCGTTTTTCCCCGGATTAACTCGAGCACGTCCGGATTAATTTTCTGCGGCATCATCGATGAGCATGTACAGAACTGTTGCGGCAGCGTCAGATACCCAAATTCGGTTGTCGCCCACAGAATCCATTCCTCGGCCCAACCGCTGAGATGTTCCGCGATCATCGCTAGCGCGAACGCGAATTCGATGACGAAATCGCGATCACTGGAGGCATCGAGGCTGTTGGCCGCGATTGTGGAGAAGCCAAGTTGCCACGCCACATCTTCGCGGTCGATTGACAAGGTCGTCCCTGCAGCTGCGCCGGTGCCCAAGCTGAGCGCGTCCGATCGTCGCGCGGCGTCGGCCAGTCGTGATCGGTCGCGCTGAAGCTTTTCGCAGTAAGCCAGCCAATAGTGCGAGACCAGGACCGGCTGTGCTCGTTGCAGATGCGTGTAGGCAGGCACGATGATTCCGGCGTCGTTGTCGCAGCGACCGACAAAAGCGCGCTGTACCTCCGCCAACGCCCGGTCGATCTGGGAAATTGCGTCACGCGTCCACAACCGCATATCGGTCGAGACTTGATCGTTTCGGCTGCGCGCGGTGTGCAGTCGCCGTCCGACATCGCCGGTGCGGTCGATCAGTGCCTGCTCAATGTGCATGTGGATGTCTTCCAGTGCGTCACAAAATTCAAAGTCCCCTTGCTTAATCTCTTGGCGGATATCTTCCAAAGTCTGCCTAATTTGTTGGCAATCTTCGTCGCTCATTAAGCCTGCTTTGGCCAACATTTGCGCGTGCGCAATCGAGCTGTCGATGTCGTGCGCATAAAGTCGGCGATCAAAGCTCACGCTTTCGGTGAACCTTTCGACCCGCGCGTCGGTCGCGACTTGAAAGACGCCACTTCGTGATGGAGTTGACACCGAGAACCTTTGCCGCAAGGCGTAAAAATTCACACCGACCGCAGCGACGCATTTTGCTGGTTTCGCCACTGAGCCTGGGGCGATATGCGGATTATCGCCAAGTAATTCATATTAAAAGGGTTACGGAAAAGTGTCAACGAACCAGGGTGCACGACATCGCAGGTTGGGGCAATGTTCGGGGTTCAAGTTCGGGTCGTATGGAATTCGCCGAATCTAAGCCCCCCGATTAAGGTCCGCTGGGAAATCACAACTATCGTCCCTGCTGAGAGTTGTGTGATTTTCGTTCAGCTGCGGGCACCTTGCTGCCGGTCGAGCCACATGCTACCGTGAATCGATTTTAAATTAATTCGGGGCTGTCACGGCCCCAATAGGACGATTGATCCGCGCCAAGCATTGTTTTCACTTTCCACGAGGGAAAGCATCCCGTGCCACGACGAGACGACATTAACAAGATACTGATTATCGGTTCCGGTCCAATTGTCATTGGGCAAGCTTGCGAATTTGACTATTCGGGGACGCAGGCTTGTAAGGCGCTGCGCGAAGAGGGTTACGAGGTCGTGTTGGTCAATTCGAATCCGGCCACAATTATGACGGATCCTGACACGGCGGATTCGACGTACATTGAGCCGCTGACGTGGGAAATTGTCGCCAAAGTGATTGAGCGTGAGCGGCCTGACGCGTTGTTGCCGACACTGGGTGGACAGACCGGACTGAATTTGGCCATGGATTTGGCGAAGCACGGTGTGTTGGAAAAGTTCGACGTCGAAATGATCGGCGCGAAGGCGGATGTGATCGCTAAGGCCGAAGAGCGCGATCGATTCAAAGTGGCGATGGAGCACATCGGTCTCGAGGTGTGCCGCGGCAAGACGGTTCGCGACGTCGAGACAGCCCGGGAGTGGCTCGATGAGATCCGGCTACCGGCCGTGGTCAGGCCGAGCTTCACAATGGGCGGGAGCGGATCGAGCATCGCCTTCAACCGGGAAGAATTCAACGCGCTTGTCCGCGCGGGACTGGATCAATCGCCGGTAACTGAGGTGCTGATCGAAGAATCGATCATCGGTTGGAAAGAATATGAAATGGAGGTGATGCGCGACGTGGATGACAATGTCGTCATCATTTGCTCGATCGAGAACTTCGACGCAATGGGTGTGCACACGGGTGACTCGATTACGGTAGCGCCGGCGCAGACATTAACCGACAAAGAATATCAGCGCATGCGGGATGCCTCACTGGCCGTCATTCGCGAAATTGGTGTGGAGACGGGCGGATCGAATATCCAATTTGCTATCGATCCGAGCAACGGACGGATGATCGTGATTGAGATGAATCCTCGCGTTAGTCGTTCTAGCGCGCTGGCGTCGAAAGCAACCGGTTTTCCCATCGCCAAGATCGCCGCCAAGCTGGCGGTTGGCTATCGACTGCACGAGTTGCCCAACGACATCACCCGCGAGACGATGGCCTGTTTCGAGCCGACGATCGACTACGTTGTGACCAAAGTGCCGAGATTTGCCTTCGAGAAATTTCCGGAGGCCGACTCTACGCTGACGACCCAGATGAAGAGTGTTGGCGAAACGATGGCGATCGGCCGCACATTCAAAGAGTCATTTCAAAAGGCACTCCGCGGACTGGAAGTAGGGCGGTTTGGTTTGGGATGCGACTCGAAAGATCGTTGGGGCCGAGCGGACCAGCCCACGATTGACGAAATTCGAGCCAAGCTGGCAACACCCAACCAAGATCGAGCCTGGTTTATACGGTACGCGATCAAGACCGGCATGTCGTTGGATGAGATTTCCGAGCTGTCCGGGATCGATCCGTGGTTTCTCGATCAGGTCAAACAGATTGTCGAGTTGGAAGACGAACTCCGCGGAATTGGCGGTTTGGCGGCGGTCGGTGCGCCGCAGATGCGTCGCGCGAAGCAAACTGGGTTTTCCGATCGCCAGCTTGCCACAATCTGGCGGAGTGCCGAGCAGGAGGTCCGCGAGCGGCGCAAGGAACTGGGTATTCGTGCGACGTTTAAGTCAGTCGATACCTGTGCGGCCGAATTCGAAGCCTACACGCCGTACTATTACTCGACTTATGAGGACGAAGACGAGACGCCGCCAAAGCACTCGGACAAGAAGCGGGTCATGATCCTTGGAGGCGGCCCGAACCGGATTGGGCAGGGAATCGAATTTGACTACTGTTGCTGCCATGCGAGTTTTGCGCTAGCCGAACTTGGCATCGAATCGATAATGGTCAATTCCAATCCGGAGACCGTCAGCACCGATTACGATACAAGTGATCTGCTGTTCTTTGAGCCGCTGACGACCGAAGATGTCTTAAATATTTTCGACCGCGTGCAACCGGATGGCGTGATCGTTCAATATGGCGGCCAAACGCCGCTGAACCTGGCCCGTGCACTGGCCAACGAGGGCGTGCCGATCATAGGCACAAGCGTCGACACGATCGAGGCAGCCGAGGACCGTGAAAAATTTCAAGCGCTGCTGCGACGATTGGGACTGCGGCAACCGGCCAACGGGATCGCGCGGACGATGGACGAAGCTCGCGCGGAAGCCAAAAAGATCGATTATCCGCTATTGGTGCGTCCGAGTTTCGTGTTGGGCGGGCGGGCCATGGAGATTTGCTACGACCAGGAACAAATGGAGCACTTTGTCAAAAAGGCGTTTGAGGTTGCTCAAGGGCAACCGGTACTGATCGACCGCTTTCTGGAGGACGCTACCGAAGTCGACGTCGACTGCATTTTCGACGGCGAAACTGCACTGATCGCGGGGGTGATGGAACACATCGAAGAGGCGGGCGTCCACTCTGGCGATTCGGCTTGCGCGATTCCACCGTATAGTTTGCCCGGGCCCGTAGTGGCGGAAATCCACGCGGCAACGGAAGCCATGGCCCGCGAATTGAGGGTGCACGGGCTGATGAATGTGCAGTTTGCCGTTAAGAAAGAAGGTGACCGCCAGAATGTTTACGTGATTGAAGTGAATCCGCGTGCGAGCCGCACCGTGCCGTTTGTGGCGAAGGCGACGGGCATGCCGGTGGCTAAAATAGCGGCGAAGATCATGGCGGGACAAGTGCTCAGCGAGCCGGTGACGCTGGCCAGCCTGGGATACGAATCGAATCCGATTCCCAGCCACGTTTCGGTCAAGGAAAGCGTCTTTCCGTTCATCAAGTTCGCCGGTGTCGATATTGTGCTCGGACCGGAAATGAAAAGCACCGGCGAAGTGATGGGAATCAGTCCGCGGTTTTCGATCGCGTTTGCAAAGAGCCAACTTGCTGCCGGTGTAAATCTGCCGCGCGAGGGAAAAATTTTTGTCAGCGTTGCCGACCGCACCAAGGACGCAATTGTCCCACTGGCGCAGCGACTGATCACGATGGGCTATGAAATCCTCTCCACATCGGGCACCGCTCAGCGACTTCAAGAGGAGGGTGTGGAGGTCACGCTACTTAAAAAACTACAAGAAGGACATCCGAATCTGCTCGATTACCTAGCCAACGAGGATGTCCAGTTGATATTCAACACACCCAGCGGCAAAGGCGCGCGGACCGATGAAGGCCGAATCCGCGCTGCGTGCGTTGCGCATGGCGTGCCATGCATTACGACGGTGCAGGCTGCGGACGCTTGTGTTTTGGCGATGGAAGCGCTTCGCGAGGAAGAATTAAACGTTCAGTCTTTGCAGCAGCGGTTCGCGGTAGATGTGGCGACCGACGATCCGAGTCAGTCAGAAGTGACTTCGGGCGTTAAATAGAGTTGTTTACTTACTTCTTCGGCATGAAACAGCATCCATCGCTTTAGCGTGTACGTACCGTGTCCCATGAAATGCTCGATCCAGCGGCTCGGTTCGCGCGGATATGCGATCAGCAGCGATTTTCCTTCGTCGGCGACACGCATGCCTTGCCGCACCTTGCGGAAGACATGGAACCAGTGCTGCTCCGGCGTGAAAAATTTTGTCAGACGGCGATCTGCCTTCAGGTTGCGAGGGATAAACGGCATGATGAAATTGCTGCCGGCGATGCCGAATTGTTGGACGTAATCGCCGTCACGGCCGCGGAGTAAATCGAACATGCTTTGCGGCGGGCGAGTCAAATACGGTCGACGCTCGTCAAATGGATGGTGATTAACGAAATGTAAAAGCCGGCTGTAACCGCCCGAATCCCAACCGTAACGGATTGGCGTGCCAAAGGTGACTAGATCCAACGAAACCTTCGCCAGCGGTCTTGTGTTCTCCAGCAGTTTCTCAAAAGTGCGCTGCCAAATCGCGTCTTTAGCGCGAAAGTAAAGCGACGTGGAGTCATACAATTGCTGCAACACGTTGCGATCGGCGGCCAGCAGATTTGTCATCAGTGCCATGATGTTGCCGGCGTGGCTGTGGCCCCAGATGAGTATCCGTTTTTCCGGCGCGATGCGAGCCTGCTGCAGTGCGTGGATTAGACCGACTGCCCCGGCTATGCGACCGATGTGGTTATTCATGCCGGACCAAGTGAAATTTCGCACCGTAATGGGCGACTGGTTCGGCT
>JAYGDO010000618.1:0-3069 GCA_046582885.1 Pirellulales bacterium
CGACGCTCTTCCGATCTGGCGGCGGATTTTAGCCCGCAGTACAGGGTCGCGGTACTAATTAATAAAGCCCCGATTGGCCGTTCGCCGATCTGGACCTTATGATCGGGCAAACCGCCCTTTAGTAAAGACGGGCATTTGAAATCCGTTGGAACCGGACTAAACTAGTCAGATTCCAAGCAACTCAGCCGACCTAAGTTCTTCAGCGATGGCGAAAAAAGAAGGCAAAAAAGCGCCGCGAAAGAAAGTTCCCAAGGAACTGGCGGTAATTAACGCGGACAATTGCACCGGCTGCGAGGCTTGCCTTGAGGTCTGTCCGGTCGATTGCATCGACAAAGTACAGCAGTACGACAACTTCTTGAACCTGCAGAGTTGGTGCGAAATCGATTTGGAGCGGTGCGTGGGTTGCGAGGTCTGCGTGCATATCCCCAAGAAGAAGACCGACCCGCACGAATTGGTCGTCTGCCCGTGGGACGCGATCGAGATGGTCGCTACCGAAGAGGTTCACAACGTGGTCGCAGAGATCGGCGGTCCGCCCGAGTACATCTCAGAGAATTGGGACCGCTTGGTCACCTCCGCGCACCACCTGGCGTCGCTGCGGGTGGAAAGCTTGGGTTAATCGGACCCGGGTTCCGGGATTCCCTAATGCCGGCGGGCGGATTCGCAATAAGATTTCCCCGGAATCTGAAGCCGGATCGCGAGCGACTGCCGAGCGAGTAGCAGCCCAGCGATTAATCGAATTGAGCCCGCATTTGGCGAACCCGATCCAGATCAATCCCTTCCGGCTCGTTCTCCAGAAACCAGTCCAAGTCCGCCACGGCCGCGCGATTGCGGCCGGTGCGTTTGCGGATCAACGACCGCATCGCTCTTTCCTGCAGCAGGTTCTTATCGACGGCGATCAACGCGTCCAAATACCGTAACACCTGCTCGGGCTCATCCGCTCGCTGCGCGAGGCCCAGCAGATTATGGAGCATCCGGATCACGACGGCCTGCTTGGTGTATGGCTGCAGGTGCTCGTCCAGCAGCGGACCGCGACCGAGTTCGCGGACCTTTTGCGTCGCGTCCTCGCGCGACATTTTCGTTCCACCGCCGAACACGTCGACTAGGTGGGGATCGCCTTTCGCCGGCACAAAGCGAATCACGAAATGGCCCGGCAGACCAACACCTTCGATCTTTAAACCGAGGCGGCGGCCGATTTCCATGTATAAGAGCGAGAGCGTGATCGGCAGGCCCTCGCGATCGTCGATAACGCGGTTCAAATAACTGTTCGCGCGGTGGTAATAATCGGTGCGGCTGCCGTGGAAACCGTTTTGCTTGAACAAGTACTCGTTCAACGCCGCCAACCGTTTCGCTTCATCGGCATCTTTGGGCAATTTCGACATCACGGCTGTCGCCATCCGTTGGATTTCTTCCAAATAACCGTCGACGTCAACTTCGGCGTCGTCCAGCACGGCGATCAACAACGCGGCGCGGGCCAAGTCAATATCTTCCTCCTCCGCTTCCAGCACCTTGACCAGTTTCGCGACGACGCTTTGTGCATGAACCTCGTTGGCCAACCGACGTAACCCCTCCGCCCGCTGCTGCAGTTCGGCCGCCCGCTGCTGCAATGCGGCGCTGCTAACATCGGCCGCGCTAGAGAGTGGCTCCAACTCGCTGGCCACGATGTCGGGACCGGATGGCAGTTTGTCAATCAATTCGTTGACCCGCTTGACCGCTGCGGGCGAGGGCACGGACACGTCGATTTTTTTCGCAATCTGAAATCGTTTAAACTCCGCCTGAGTCTGCCGGAACTTCGCCAGCCCGACCGAACCTTCCGCCAGTCCGCGGTCGCGGGACTCGATGACCGGTTGATCGTTGACAAAACAGCGAATGCGGTCCTTTTCCAGCCGCACCTTCAGATGGTTCCACTGCCCCGGCTTGTAGTTATCCGACTCGACCTCCTGCAGAACTTTCCAGGCGAAGACGTTGGGACCTTCAAACCGCGAAAGCCGCAACTTGCCAGCCGATGGATAAAAACCGTAATGCCGATCGCCGCCATCCGAATGAAAAACCAGGCCCGCCGCTCCCGCTTCGTCGTCCAGCTTGACGTAGACCGCCATTTCAAACGGCAGCTCCGGCAAATCTCCCTGATGCAGACAAAGCGACCGACCGCCAAACCCCGCGCCGGGACCGTGGACTAAAATGCGGCCCGCCCGCTGTTGCCAGTCCGCGCCGAATAGCGGCTTCCACTGTGCGGCATCAAGCGCCCCGATCGTCAGCCATTGCGACATTTGAATCGGATTCGGCTTTTCGATCAGCGGTTTCAAATGGTTGATCGCCACGGCGAAACCAAGATTGGCGGTCACCAGCGACTTCATCGTAAGAATTCCGTGAACGCGTCCTTCCATATCCAGCAAGGGGCCACCGCTGTTGCCGCCTTCGAGCGGAATCGCCAGTTGAATCATCTTGCGACCGTCGATTTCACGCACGCCGGAGACAA
This sequence comes from Pirellulales bacterium, assembly GCA_046582885.1. Lineage (GTDB taxonomy): Bacteria > Planctomycetota > Planctomycetia > Pirellulales > UBA7805 > JAYZEI01. The sequence continues at coordinate 2,477 of JAYGDO010000618.1, forward strand.
CGCCGCTGACGACGCTGTGCTTCAGTCCAACCGGATTGCCAAGCGCCACCACCACCTGACCTTGCTTCAGCCCACTTGAGTCCCCCAGTTTCAATACCGGCAAATCGCTGGCCTCGATTTTAATCAGCGCCAGATCAAGCTTTCGATCCGAAGCATGAACTTCGATCACCTTGTGTTCCGAGCCGTCGGCCAGTTGCACTTTGATCGGCCGCGACTCACCGATGACGTGATAGTTGGTCGCGATCATGCCGTCCGGCGAAATGATGAAACCCGTGCCAACACCCTGCTGCTTACCGTCACGACCTGTGAAACTGACCACGACCACCGATGGCCGCGCGGCTTTCACCAGCTTTTCCACGGAAGGAGCCGCGGGGGGTGACTTGGGCCGGCTGGCCGGTTTCTTTTCGGCCTCCTCGGCCCGCGCCGCAGTGATGAAAAGAGCCAGTACCGTGACCGTGGACCAGCGGCGAATCAAATGCGTCATGGGGAGTCTCCATACCGACGATAGCATCACGTGAATGTGAATGCGTGTTTAGCGTTCATAGTTTAGCCGCACAGTAACGGTGCCGTAGAGCCCGGGGTCGTAACCCCGG